>JAYUZA010000350.1:0-13023 GCA_043752145.1 Flavobacteriales bacterium | reverse complement strand
AGAAAAGTATCATATATGGAAAGTTTTTAATCGGAAGTGCACGATAATCTTTATAACTTAATTGATAAAAAGGATTCTTGGCAATGGCCTGTACGTGTTGGTCAACAGCGATCTTAAATATTTCTCCCAAACCAACGCGTCTTTCATCATAAAAATCAATCCCCTTTTGAATATCGCGCAAAGCACGTGGTTCGATCACAACCGTAAAAGCCATTTACTATTTGCTTTTGAATTTTAATTGCTTTTTTGCTTTATTCCAGGGAATAAAATCAGCTTCCTTTGAAGTGGCCCTACGTTTATCCAAAATACTTTTTTGGCCTTTGGTAAGTGAAACCGTGGTTTTATCAGACTTTTCGGTAGACAATTCAAACTTGATTTTAAGCGCTTTTAATAAAGCCTTTATAGCGTCCAATTGTTGCTTGTCTAATTCATGTGCCGTAATGTTTATTGTTGACATGGTGCTGTTGTTATAAAACAAATATACGAAAATTAATGTTTTAAGTTGCTATGAAAAAAATTATTGAAAACGGTCAAAAACACTCAGTGTCCATTCATTAACAAATCAGCTAATTCCCGTTAAACTCCCCTACTTATTTAAATAACGCACTGCCAAAAGTTCCGAAATCAGAAATCAGAAATTCGAAATTAACCTCCCGCAGCCTCTTTCGCATCCCTACTCTTCTTAACACGGGCCGAAATCCTGATACTACCTTCGTATAACAAAACAATAGGTAAAGAAACTAATATCTGACTTGTTACATCGGGTGGAGTAATGATGGCCGCTAAAATTAAAATAACAACGATGGCATGCTTACGGTATTTGCGCATAAAATCGGGTGTCATTAAACCAAGCCGCGAAAAAATATACACGATCACAGGAAGCTCGAACAAAAGTCCCGTATAAAAAGTAGTTGTCGTAATAAACGTCATGTAGGTTGCAATATCCCATTCGTTTTGCACTTTGGGCGATAATTGGTATTGACCAAAAAACTGAACGCTCATGGGTGTAACCACAAAATAACCGAACAGGATGCCCATAAAAAATAAAATGGACGTATAAAAAATGATCCCTCTGGCCGCTTTTTTTTCTTTATCCTTTAACGCAGGTTTTATAAAAGACCAAATCTGGTAAAATATATATGGGAACACAACTATGATACCGCCAATGAAAGCAAAATAAATATTTACGTTCATTTGTCCGGCCGGGTCGGTGCTTTGATATGTTACCGGAATTTCACCAACACATAATCCTCGTTCCATTCCCAACATCATCGACAATTTACACATTGCCCTGAACGTAATAAAATCAGGAGTTGTCATGTTTAGGAAAACATGTTCAACCAATTCGGTGGTGTAAATAAAAATGAAGATCGCAGCCAGAATAATTGCAGCGGCCATGCGTACCAAACGCCATCTTAATTCTTCAAGATGACCTAAAAACGACATGCCTTTTTTTTGTTCTACTTTTTCTTCTGCCATTGCGAGGGGCGAAATTACACTTTTTTTAACCACACCCACCCGCTCTTTTTTCGCCACCAAGACACCAAGGCACTAAGGTTCACCAAGATAATTCCTGTTACGTGTAACTGCCTGACAGCTGAGCACTGACAACCGACAACTAAAAAAATTACCTTTACCAAATGCAGGAACAACCCGAACTTATACTCACCATTAACAAACCTTTGAACTGGACATCGTTTGATGCGGTGAATCGTTTAAAGACATTTATTCGCCATAATTTTCCACAGCACAAGAAAATAAAAATTGGTCATGCGGGCACACTTGATCCATTAGCAACGGGAGTTTTGGTAGTTTGTTTAGGCAAGGCCACCAAAAAAATTGAGACCCTTCAAAATACATTAAAAGAATATACCGGTACAATTGAATTGGGCGCTACAACGCCCAGTTATGATCTGGAAACCGAAGTTGATGAACGATTCGAAACTTCGCATATTACCAATGAAATGATCCATGAAATTGCTAAAACATTCATTGGAGTTCAGCAACAAACACCACCACAATTCTCGGCAAAAAAAATTAACGGTAAGCGCGCTTACGAAAGTGCACGCGAGGGCGAAATAATTGTTATGCGATCGAATGAAATTGAAATTCATGAAATGGAAATTGTGAAAATTGAAATGCCAAAAATCCATTTTCGCATTGTTTGTTCAAAGGGTACTTATATACGAAGCATTGCTTATGATATGGGTAAAAAATTAAACAGTGGTGGTCACCTAACGAGCCTTTGCCGCACCCGCTCGGGTGAATTTTCTCTTGAAAACGCTTTGGATCTTGACCAGTCAAGCGAAAAAATAAGCGAGTATTTAAGCAAAGCAGTTTTTTCATAAAACACTCTTAATCATTATTCTAAAATCCATTTCATGTACTTATAAAGTAAGAAACAAGAAATGAGCGTTCTTTTTTTATCTTCATATCATGGATCCCGAGGATATAAAACGAAAAGCCGAAGCCGAACGTCAAAAGCAAAACAAGATCGCGCGAAAGAACAGCGCCAATAAGTCGTTTGCTTATGACCGAAAACATTTTCAACCAAGTTCAGCCAATAGTTGGCGTGTTTACAATCGCATTTATCCTTATTACTACAATGTTTTTATTTGGTTTTTTATTGTCGCTACACTTGGTTTTGTTTGTTTGGTTATATATTATATTGAAACAAGGTCGGTTTACATGCTTTATGCCGGGCTCGCATTTTTAGGTGCTGTTGCTTTACGTATTCTAATGCATTGGGCCTTAAAAATAATTCGCTTTTCGTCTTATAAAAACTGGCGGGGCACCTTGGGATTTCAGGTCCACGGTTGGGATAAATTAGGAACGATCGAAAATTTTCCCAATGAAAAATATTGGTTTCCCACGGTTGAAGTAAACGTTATAGCAAATCCTAACATGACGCAGGAGCAGGCCGACACCGTTCACGCAGCCATGTATTTATTAACGGTTGAAGCCAATCGTTGTTTTTACGCAATGGAAACGCATCATCACGATAGTCGTGCTAGATGGTCGGCCGGTGACCTCAACGCCTTTGGCAGTGCTAACGCTTCGGTTATGGGTGATATATACAAATGCATAAACATTCATTTACGCATCATACACAACAAATACAATTGTATTAAGCAGGTGAATATTTCTTATTCGGGTGAATTAAGAAAAATTGAAGCGATGGAAGTTTCGGTTGATTGATCTCTGCCAGGGATTGAACGGATAGCCCGCACTATGTAGTGATGCGAAGTATGAGCATCTACTACATGGGAGGACTATGAGTAAAAGCCCGGCCTTGAAGTGATCGACTTCGAGATTTTTTTATTACTCTTAATACTAAAGGGGATCCATTTCAAGGGGCAGCCTCCTTCGATACGCGCAAAATTCTATTATTAACCCGGGATTCCATAAGCGCTACTCAGGATGGCTTAAAATTTGAAATCCGAAACGCCTTAGCGTTCAACGACACGAATAAAAATAAATTATGATGGAGTTAAATTAAAAACTATTCAACTGAACAACCTTCTCCACCGCAAGCGGCAAAACCGTTTCTTCTAACGCATACGTACTAACGTTGTTTACAAAATAGGTTGACGGATTGGGAAGATCCTTATACTCACGCATAAGGGTTCGTTTGATTTCATTGGGACTTCCCTCATATTTATATTCGAACGAACGGTAAAAGCAGGTGTCGAGCGTATCACCACCTCTATCGGTCAATACCATTTTATGCCGGAACAAATACGCATCAATTTTCGTTTTATTCTTGAGCAATAACCAGCCTTCGTTCCAGTATACCGGACAAATGCCCACGGGAATTACTTCGATATCCTGTTGGGCTTTTTTCTTTAAATTTTCAAATTCAGCTGCCAAGGGTGTGATCTTTTTTAATAAGAAATTACAGATTTGCTCCACTTCGCTTAACGAATCGTCTTTTACCGAATGATAATTGATTTGCGCATGCTCCAAGTCAACCGAGGTGATTTTTTTATCGGTCAAATACCTGTTGGCGTTAAACTCATTCAAAAACTGATGAATGGCATGCAATTGGATATGGAGCTCTTTTAATGGAGGCAACAAAACATTTTCATGCAGGCATTTGGTTAAATACTGTTCAAAGGCTAGCGCCTCGTAGCGCTTTAGCTCGTAATCAAGGCGGGGGCGGTAAAACCAATTGGAACCTAATTGCATAAATTGTTTCTAATTAAAAACGAAATGTTCAAACAAAGGGTTTCATTTACTTGGTGGTTTAAGAAATACCCCACATATTTGCGTAAATACTTTACAATGAGAAATATATATACTTACATCCTTTTAGGCGCCATAAGCATTGGTGCTTACTCATGCGTTCCTGCCCGTAAATTGCAGGAAAAAGAAGCCGAATTAGCTAAGTGCAAGGAAGAGTCGGCCGCTTCAAAAACACGATTGGATGAATTGGAAAAAACAACCAAGGACATGCAAAAGGAATTGGATGATAATAAGGCTCGTTTAAAAGCCTTGGTGCGCGATACCACTATTATGGGTAATTCAAACCGCATTTTGACCGGTGAATATGATAAAATTGCCGAATTGAACCGCGAAATTCAACGTCAGTTAGAAATGCTTCGCAAAGGTTCGGAAGATGACAGCAAAAAACTAACCGTACAATTAGAACAAACGCGTAAGGAATTAATGATAAAAGAAGAATCGTTAAAGGTGTTGGAAAAAGAACTGGATCTGAAAAAACGTGATTTAGAAGACCGTGAAAAACGCATTAAGGAACTGGAAGCATTAATTGCTAAAAAAGACCAGACCGTTGCCGATCTTCAAAAATTGGTGGAGAACGCCCTTTTGAGTTTTAAAGATAAAGGCCTTACAGTTGTTACCAAAAACGGAAAAGTGTATGTGAGCATGGAGGCAAAATTATTGTTTGCTTCGGGTAAATACACGGTTGATAACGAAGGGAAGGAAGCCTTAATTAAATTAGCAAAGATACTTGAATCGCAAAAAGACCTTGAAGTTTTGGTTGAAGGCCATACCGATACTGATGCACTTAAGTCGCCTAACGTGCCAACCGACAATTGGGAGTTAAGCGTATTGCGTTCAACAGCCGTTGTGAAATTAATGTTGAAAGAAAGTAAAATGGAACCTAAGAAAATTACGGCTGCAGGTCGCAGTGAATTTTTACCCGTTGATGCTGCCGATAAAGCCAAAAATCGTAGGATCGAAATTATTTTGATCCCTAATTTGGATGAGTTGTATAAACTGATCGAGAAGAAATAGCGAATAACTCAATTTTTCAAATCTCAAATTTCAAATCACAAATTTGGTGATTTGAAATTTGAGATTTGATTTGACAAAATCTGTGAAAAATGCAAGTCTATTTAGCAATTGTATAATCTTATTTCACGTTTAAATGCTGACCTTCATTTCTAGAATGAAGTTTTTAAAACGGTTTATAATTTTTGTTGGCGTAATAGCCATAGCCATATTTATTTTTGTTGGCTTTTTTTTAGAGGATATTCTTGTAAATAAACTCAAAAAGGAGCTTAAACATACGTTTGCCAATTATTATCGCATCGACTACCGATCCATTCAAACTTCGATTGGCTGGAGTGGATTAAACATTAAAATCAATCAGCCAAAATTTACCACTGATACCAACCTGCATGAATTTAATTCAAAGTTCCCAACATTCTTCTTTAAAGCACGTACGCTTGAAATAAACGGGATCTCTATCAGGAAATTACTTTTTACCGATGATATAAAGGTCAATTCTATCGATTTGATTAAACCGGTCCTGAAACTAATTGTGTACAAAACTGATTCTACCACCATCGATAAAAAAGAGGTAAAAGTAAAAGATGAAATAAAAAAAGACCCCGATCACTTAATCATTATTCAAAAAATAACCATCCAAAAAGGGATTTGGGCCAATTGCCGGCACGATAACTATAACGATACTTTGTTTTCGGGAACAAATATTAACGCCAGTCTTGAAAACGTGAACATGACGGCTGTAAAATTAAAAACGCTTCCGTATAATTTAGGTGATGAGAATAATTTCTTTTTTTCGGTCGCCAAATCACAGTACCGTCCATATAATTCCGATTATTCTTTTCACCTTGATTCGTTGATCTTGAACGATAAAGCAAAAATCATTTCAGCCAAAAATATTACACAGGAAGCAAATAAATCAAAACTCCAAATAAGCAATGAGGAAACTTTTGTTAAAACAATAGTCGAAGGTAAGATCGGTTCGTTCTTATTGCGCGGCTATAACATGGAGCAACTCATCGTTCAAAAATCGATGGTCATACAGTCCATTACACTGGGAAAAATTGACCTGGACATGTTGCGAAATAAACACAAACAATTTGATCTGGAAAGCGAAAAATTATTAATACAGGAAATGATCACCGGATTGTCTTTTTATTTGAAACTCGACAGCATTATTGTAAAAAACTCCAAGGTACATTTTGAATTATTGCACAACAAGATCAATACACCGGTTTCGTTTCACATAAGTAATTTTCACGCTATTTTTACCCATATTAATACCATGGAGAGCACCCACGACACCATGCTGCTAAACGGCTACGGAAAGTTTATGGATGTTGCTGACTTTAGTATGAAAGCCTCGTTTCCTGATCTGTATTCGCCCGATCATTTGTTTTCGGGCAAGATCGGTGCAATGCCGTTTTCAATGTTCAATCCGGTGCTATACGGCTTTGCAGGAATTAAAATTGCGAGCGGCACAATTAAGTCCATTGCTTTTAAAGGGATGTGCAATAAATATGAAAGCATGGGCAGAGTAACTTTTATGTACAGGGACCTGGAAATTGACGTTGATAAAAAACAGGATAAGAAAAGCCGGCTTGCCGGAGAGACAAGAAAAAAAGCGAAACTAATTTCGTTTTTAGGCAATATGGCATTACAAAACAACAATCCGCGAAATGAAAATGAGGAGCCCGAAACGGTGAATTTTTATTTTAAAAGGGAAAAATATCAAAACCATACACTGCTTTGGTTAGGCGGGATATTAGATGGAGTGAAAAACACACTGATCAGTCAAAACATTCAGGACCAGGGAAAGAAGTTTATGAAGGGTAAGAAATGAGATGTGAGATGTGAGAAAAATACACTAAAAAAAATCCCGAAGCAAGCTTCAGGATTTTTTTTAGTGTATTCGCTAACTACTATTTACTAATTACTTTTTACTATTAATATATCTGTCTGCGATCATCCACTTTCGCTAATTCTCTCAAAGCACGGTACGCATCATCCTGTGCACGTGCACGCATACCACCCAACATACTTGTGCGTATAGGAGCCATATCGGTTAATGCAGGAGCTTCGGTAATGCTTACAATTTGCACAACGTAAACGCCACCTTTACCTTTTAACGGGGGGCTCATATCACCTACTTTTTTCATAGAGAATACAGTTCCCATTACTTCGTACTCGGTTCCTGTAGTTTCGGGAAATACAGCCGATGAGAATGTTAATTCAGCATCTTTCACAGCCGATTTAAATTTAGCAGCTATCTCATCAAGTGATTTCAATCCCGCAATTTTTTTGGCTTCCATTTCGCCTTTTTTGATGCGTATCACTTCTAATTTCATGATATCCTTCACGTCTTCAAATTCAGGAATTCCTTTTTTCTTAACGTTGTCTAATTTTATAACAACATAACGATCGTTAAAAATAACCGGTTCTGAAACATCGTTCTCGTTTGCGCGGTGTACCCAGGTAGCAACATTGCGTCCACCTTGTGTTCCACCTTGTGGTCCGCCACCACCGTAACCCTGACTTTCGTCAATTGATTTTTGGTTATAACTGATCTCACGTTTTTGAACGATGAATTTAGAGTTCTGCGCAATTTCCTGGAATTTGGTAGCGTCTTTTATTTTTGATAAAAACTCAACCGCTTGTCCACGAACAGCCATATCGGTTTCTTTCATCGGACGAATTTTCACGTCAACCATAGCCGACTTAACACGTTTCGCGTTTCTGCGTCCTAAAGGTTCAACTATATGTATTCCGTATTCAGTTTCGACTGCAATAGGCACATTCAATTTACCATTGAAACAGGCTTCTTCAAACGGTTTAACCATTCTTCCTTTGGTAAACCATTCGTAAACACCACCCGTATTTTTTGATCCCGGATCATCGGTAAACTTGGCAACCATTGCTTCAAAATTATTATCCCTTTTAATTACGGCAATAATACTGTCGGCACGTTTTTTAATTTCATCCATTGTACGTGGAACACCTGTTGGACTTTGCTTACCTATCAATATGTGACGGCATCTTGCCTCTTCTTCGGTTTTTGTGGCACGTACTTTTACGATTTTCCAATAATCACCGCTTCTGAATGGACCAATAAACTGACCTGAATCGGCTTTTTGTACAAGGCTGTCTACATCAGGAGGAAATGCACCCGACTGACTGAAATTATTGTCGTAATTTTTTGTTTCGGCAAAACTCATTACGAAGGTTGAATCGTTCTTGGCAGTTTTAAATTGCTCATACAATCCTTCGGCTTGGTTTTTTGAAAATTCAATATCTGCATCACTTGGTTTCAAAATGAATTCAACCCATGAAAAACCACGCGATCCGTATTGCTCGTATTTTTTGCGGTGCTTGTGTTTGTTATAGTATTCACGTATCTCATCGTCTTTAACAGCAATAGTTGAATCTGGAATTTTATCAAATTGCGAAGTAACAAAACGAACTTTTACTTTTCGTGTGTTTGCAACGTGGCTGGCCAATACTTCGGCATTGGTAACATACATGCCTTGTTTGATCAAATTAAAATATTTGGTAATTCTGCGATTGTCTTTCACAGGAATTTCAAGGTTGTTAACCCACCATGATTTTCCTTCTGGACTGCGATCAATGCGCTGACGCCATGCTCTAACACTATCAACCGAAAATTGTTGTGTAAAACGATTTTGGAACATCGGGGTTTTCATTACATACTCCTGAATATTATTTCCAAAGATCAGATCATTTAATTCGGGAGCAGTGATCACAAAATTAAATCCTTCCAATTCACGTTCAAATATTACGCGGTTTACATATTGATTCCAAATATCTTCACGAATACGATCGGCAGTTTCATCAGGGAAGGGTTGATTGTTTTGTTGAGCCGATTGTTTAGCCTGCTCAACTGAACCCTGAACTTCGCGTTCATATTCCAGGTTTTTAATTTCCTGATCAAACACTTCACCGGCCACCATGTCTTCGGGGTTTTCACCACCTCCGCCTTTGCTGCCTAAAAAATCGCTTAGTACAAATAATATCAAAGCACCGGCTACTACGCCTACTACCAACGTTGAGTTATTTCTAATTTTTCCAATAATTGCCATGAGAAAGAATTTTACTTTTATTTATGGGTTGCGAATATACAGATGATAATTGAATTATAGCCCCCCTTTTTTTTACCAATAAAGGTTTTTGATAAAAATCCGCCAAAAACCTCGAGGCTAAGGGTATTGGACTTATTTTTACAGCCTCTATTTCAAAATTATGGCCCGTTTATTAACAGGAATTCAAGCCCATGGTGTGCCGCATTTAGGCAATATACTGGGTGCTATTTTGCCCGGTATCGATCTTTCAAAAGACGCTGGTAACGAGGCTTTTTATTTCATTGCCGACCTGCATTCGCTTACAACGGTAAAAGATGCCGAATTCATAAAACGCAATACCTATGCAACCGCAGCGGTTTGGCTGGCCTTCGGTTTAGACACTAAAAAGAATACATTTTACCGCCAAAGTAGGGTGCCTCAGGTAACCGAATTAACCTGGTATTTAAATTGTTTTACCCCCTTCCCCATGCTTGCTAACGCCCACTCCTTCAAGGATAAAAGCGGACGCTTAAGTGATGTCAACTCGGGCCTTTTTACCTATCCCGTATTAATGGCTGCCGACATTATATTATACGATGCCAATTGGGTTCCGGTAGGAAAAGATCAGGTTCAACATTTGGAAATTGCGCGGGACATTGCATCGGCCTTCAATACAAAAATGGGCGAAACTTTTGTATTACCCGAGGCAAAAGTGGATGAACGTGTAATGATAGTGCCCGGTACCGATGGACAAAAAATGAGTAAATCGTATGGCAATTTCATTGATGTTTTTTTACCGGAGAAAGACCTTAAAAAACAGGTAATGTCTATTGTAACGGCAAGCACCGCCATGGAAGAACCAAAGGACCCTGAAACCTGTAACGTTTTTAAACTATTTAAATTAATAGCCACCGAAAAACAAACGGCCGAAATGGCAGCCAACTACCGAAAAGGCGGTTATGGGTTTGGCCATGCAAAAACCGAATTGTTAAATACCATATTAACTGTATATCAGGAGCCTCGCAAAATTTTTGACCATTACATGGCCAACCTTGATGAATTGGAAAAGCAATTGGTGATAGGCGAAGAAAAAGCCGCAAAAATTGCCAACGAAACTTTAAAGCGGGTAAGAGGTAAATTAGGCTTATTAAGCTAAAAAGTAAAGCCACCTATACATATTTAATTACTTTTGGCTTTGGTGAGTACCGGCAAAACATATTCTATTCAAAAACCTTTATCGTTCAGTGTTCGCATAAAGGAATATTTAATTCTGGGTAAACACCGTCTTTCCCTTACAGTTGTTATTTCAGCCTTTTTAGGTTATTTGCTTACTGGCAAAATTGTTTTAAACGAAGTTTTGTTGTTGTGCGGTGGCGGATTTTTACTCACGCTTTCATCCAATGCATTTAATCAGGTATGGGAACGTGAATTTGATAAGTTAATGCAGCGTACGCAAAATCGTCCTTTAGTAAAAGGTTCACTTTCGGTAATTGAATGTTTGATATTTGCTATTATAACCGGAGCTAGCGGCCTGGTGCTTTTACTCATGTTAAATCAGTTAACCTTTATCATGGGGTTGTTGAGTATTTTCCTTTACGTTTTTGTATATACGCCAATGAAACGGTTAAGTCCGTGGGCGGTTTTTATTGGTGCTATACCCGGTGCCATGCCGCCTTTAATGGGTTATGTTGCATCAACAGGCGATTTTGGTTTAGTTCCCGGTGTTTTATTTTTAGTTCAATTCATGTGGCAGTTCCCGCATTTTTGGGCCATTGCCTGGGTATTGGATGATGATTACCGAAAAGCCGGTTATCATTTATTGCCAAGTAAATTCGGAAGAAATAAAACAAGCAGTTTTCAAATAGTTGTGTATACCATTGGTTGTGTTGTAACCAGTTTTGCTCCGTTTGTAGTTGGAACAACAGGTGCAATTAGTGCTGTTGCAGCCGCTTTATTAGGAGCCATATTTTTGAAATACGCTTTTGTTCTGCATTCAACCAACGATGTGAAAGACGCGCGCAAATTAATGTTCGCCTCATTCATTTATTTACCCCTCTTGCAAATATTTTACGTTATTGATTTTTATATACTATGAGTGCCACTTTATCAGCCCAGCCAATAAATTCTTCCAATGAAAGATCGGGAAGAAAAGTAGTTCCGCTTGAACCAAATTTCGAAAAGGCGAAAAAAAATGTAATGTATTTTGCCATTGTAAGCATTATTATGATGTTTGGTGGATTGACCAGCGCGGTTATTGTTGCCAAGGGTGGAAATTTTTGGGTTTCAACAACAATGCCGGCAGCTTTTTGGATCAGCAGCGGCATAATTTTACTGGGTAGTTTAACGGCTATTATGGCAAAAAATGCCATCGCCAAAAATAAGTTAGAGACAACAAAATTATTTACAACAATTACCTTGGTTTTGGGAATTGCCTTCGGTATTTTTCAATTTCAGGGATACAAACAAATGGTTGATGGTGGTTATTTATTAACCTCACGCATTTTGGACGATGAAGGAAAATTTGTACCCACCGGTGAATATGGAAAAGACTTTACCGTAAGTTGGCAGGGAGAAACATTGAAGTATGAGGATGGTATTTTTTACAAAAAAACAGGTCCTTTATCGGAAGTTGAAAAACTAAAACTAACGTGGACCCGCAACACGTCAAGTTCTTTCATCTATATTCTTACCTTTTTACACCTTTTACACATGATTGGTGGAATTATTTACCTCATGGTTGTTACCGTGTTTGCTTATCAATATCGATTCAATTCTTCTAACTACCTGAAAATTAAGCTAAGTAATATCTACTGGCACTTTTTAGGGATCCTGTGGATTTATTTGTTCGTGTTTTTACAATATATTCATTAAACTTGCACCCAAAATATTTATAGTTTTAACCAAAATTATTTATGTCAGAGCATCATCATCACGCAATACCCGCAGGCCTTGACGGTCCGGCATGGGACGGAAAAGTTTCCCCTTTCAAAGTAAGTTATGGTAAATTAATGATGTGGTTTTTCCTCGTTTCCGATGCATTGACATTCGGAGGCTTGTTAACCGCTTATGGATTTGCGCGTCACGCTTACAGTGCTGAGTGGCCTTCATCAGAACATGTTTTCCATCACTTCCCATTCATGCACGGTCAAAGTTTGCCTTTGATATATGTGGCGTTCATGACCTTCATCCTTATCGTGAGTTCGGTAACAATGGTACTTGCCGTTGAAGCAGGACACCGTATGGATAAAAGAGGTGTAATTTTTTGGTTAGGCCTTACTGTACTTGGTGGATTGATATTCGTAGGTTCACAAGCTTGGGAGTGGATGACATTTATTGCAGGTCCAAATGGAGATTTCTGGGACTTTGGTCCAACAGGCGATAACGCAACACTTTGGTACAATTCATATGGAGCCGCTCAACCAGGCGAGACACATGGTGATATTGCCCATAGTCCGCAGCACTATGCCATGTTCTTTTTCTTTATCACAGGTTTCCACGGTTTTCACGTATTTAGTGGTGTCGTCATAAACATTATTATTCTAACACAGGTAATAAATGGTGTGATGGAAAGACGTGGTCATTACGAAATGATCGAGAAAATTGGTTTGTACTGGCACTTCGTTGATTTAGTTTGGGTGTTTGTATTTACATTCTTCTATTTAATTTAAACAAAAAGATTAACGCAATAATTCAA
>JAYUZA010000349.1:0-2005 GCA_043752145.1 Flavobacteriales bacterium | reverse complement strand
AGGCGCAAACACATATTGTTTCAAAAATGCAGTATGAATTTGTGTTTTTAGCGGGAATAACAGCCGTAATGCTTCTGGTATTTTTGTTTTTCACCTTTCGCAATTTTTGGGGAGTTATTTTACCGTTTCTGGTCGTTACCATTGGTATGGCCTTTACCCTCACTGCAATTTTATGTATCAGCGGCAGTTTGAATTTAATATCAGTTATTTTACCAACGGTTTTATTTGTGGTGGGGGTTTCCGACTCGGTGCATGTATTAAATTCATATTACACCGAGTTAAATGCGGGAAAAAATAAAATTGAAGCCATATTTTTAACTGTCAAGGAAATTGGTCGTGCTACATTTTTAACGGCTATTACATCTGCCATCGGATTTTTTACATTGATAAGCGTTAATGTAAAACCTATTGCCGATTTTGGTGTGTTTTCGGCCGTGGGCATCATGATCATTTATTTTGTTTCGTTCTCGTTTTTAATAGCCATGCTGGTTGTAGTAAAACCGTTTTATTTACCTCCGCAAAAAGAGATCATTAAACACGGTCCATTCAAAACACTTTTTCATTTTGTGCTCCGCAAGAAGAGAGTGATCATAATTATTTTTATCGGCTTACTTTTCCCTTTGATATATGGCGTATTTCAAATCAATGTAAATAATTATTTTACCGAGGATTTCCGCAAGTCAGATTCGCACAAAAAGGACTTTGATTTTTTTGACCAGAATTTTGGCGGTGTGCGTCCGTATGAAATAAGCATTCATGTGAAAAAGAAGAACGCGACTGTATTTGACCGTAACGTGGTAAATGAGTTGGATAAAATGGAGAAATTCCTGGCTGATTCAATTAATGTTGGCGGACTTTTCAGCAGCAATACATTGGTGCGGTTTGCCAATCAAATGTACTGCAAGGGCGAGGATGATAAATTTTGTGTATCGGCAAATGATTCAATGCATGTTCAGAACATTAATTTACTTACGCGATTTAAATATGAATTTGAGAACAAGCTTATTTCAAAAGACCGAAAGTATGGAAGGGTCACAGGACGGATAAAGGACATTGGTGCCATTGAAGTAAGGAAGTTGCATGCAAAACTTGAACGCTTTTATAAAACGAGCATTGACACCAATGTAATGGAATATAAAGTAACGGGACTATCCGAGATCATAGACGGAAATATTCGTTATTTAACTGCTAACATGATGGACGGATTAATTTACGAATTGCTGGCCATTGGTATATTAATGGGTTTATTGTTTAGGTCATTTAAAATAATGTTGCTGTCGTTAATTCCAAATGTATTTCCCATTGTGTTTATTGGCGGGGTCATGGGTTTGTTTGGCATTAATTTGAATGTAGCCAGTTCCATTATTTTCAGCATTGCTTTTGGTATCACCATTGACGACACCATACATTTATTGGCCCGCTATAAATTAGAGTTGGCAAAAGGACTCGATAACCGAACGGCTTTGTTGAATGCGTACATGTATTCGGGCAAAGCGGTTGCAATGACATCTGTGATTTTGTTCTCAGGATTTTCTATTTTAATGTTGTCGACTTTTACCGGGATATTTAATACGGGTATGTTAGTGGGAATTACATTAATTGTTGCATTATTTTCGGATCTGTTTTTATTGCCGATATTGTTTGGGAATATAAAAAAGAAGTAGCCACAGATTTAAAGCTTCGCTTCTTTTCTTTAGCCGCAGATTGCGTAGATAAACGCAGATAATACGCGCAATAGTAATTTTATATCCGGTAATTTAAAGGATTTATGAGCGAAGCAAATTCAAAATCCTTTTTAATTGGCGCATGGTAATAAAATCTGCGTTGAATAGGAGGCAAAGTCTCCGATAATAATCTTCTTTAATTGTCGCGCGGTAATAAAAATCTGCGTATATCTGCGCAATCTGCGGCAAAAGAGTCGAGATATTCTTTTGAATAAATTAATTTTTACGTAGATCTCCTTCCCCTTTTTAAAGGGTGGCCTTAGGGTGGGGATTTCTTGTAG
>JAYUZA010000348.1:0-2009 GCA_043752145.1 Flavobacteriales bacterium | reverse complement strand
ATTCATAGGGCCATACCTTCGGTGTTTTACGTTTTTAACATAGCCGGGAAATGTAGTATACCGTTTCCAGTTACCTGTCATTGTCTCTTTATACGCATTGGTTGGATATTGTAAATAAAAAGGGATCATGCCCGGACCGTATCCACCAAACTTACCCTGTATCTTGTTACGGATATAACCGGTGAGGCGATCACCTTCGGTTTGCGAATCACCATAATGTAAGATGCGGATGGTTTTTTTATTGGCTGTAGCACTTGATAGCTTGGCAAAAAAGGGATGGAGAATATCTTCCTGATCTTTACCATACGAAATCTTGATCAAACCTTCCTCATCAACAGCTTCTGCAGAAGTATCGGCTCCAATAACTGATCCATCAAGATTTACGTTTTTATGCTTTTTGGTAGAATCGGCCTGGATTTTTTCAAGCTTAAGAGCTAAACGGTCGGTTATTTTGCTGATGTCTTTCTTCACCACCGGTTGATAAGACATGAATTTTTCAAATGTAGGAAAACGAACATTGTAACCCAAAACCATAAATCCGTCTTTTGGAACAACAAACGACAAAGCAGTTAGAATACCTAAAACTGAAATAAGTAATAAGAGGGTTTTTCTGGGGTTCATGCCGTTATTTTCAAAATTATACATATTGTAGAAACAGGCCCAAACGAATAATAAAATGTTGTTGACAAAAATACATGCTAAAATGTTCATTACGCGACTCAAAAAACGGTAAGTTTATACGTTTAAAAAATGGACCAATTTAACCATACGATTCCGCTGGCCGAGAGGGTAAGACCAAAACAACTTGACGATTTTATTGGTCAGGAACACATTGTTGGAATTGGTAAACCACTGCGCAAATTATTGGAAGCGGGAACAGTTCCATCCATGATATTTTGGGGACCACCGGGTGTTGGAAAAACAACGCTTGCAGGAATCATTGCCAACAATACCAACCGGCCTTTTTATGAATTGAGTGCCACACAAGCGGGTGTAAAAGATATTCGGGAAGTTATTGAAAGAGTAAAAAATCAGGGTCTTTTCGGAGGAAATAACGCCATACTTTTCATTGACGAAATTCACCGTTTCAGCAAGTCCCAGCAGGATAGTTTACTGGCCGCGGTTGAAAAGGGAATTCTAACATTAATAGGTGCAACGACCGAAAATCCTTCCTTTGAAGTTAACTCGGCCTTACTTTCCCGGTCGCAGGTTTATGTCATGAACCATCTGACCAAAGATGACTTGATTCGTTTATGCAAACAAGCTCTTGAAAAAGACGAATGGTTGAGCAAGAAAAAAGTGGTGCTTCAGGAAACCGATGCTTTACTGCGATTTTCGGGTGGTGACGGACGAAAATTATTAAACCTTTTGGAAATGTCCGTCAATTCGGTGAATGAAAAAGATGTGGTCATAACCAATAAAGTAGTTGAAAATGCCATAAGTGCTCAACCCGTTCAATACGATAAAACAGGCGAATGGCATTACGATATTATTTCGGCTTTTATTAAATCCATCAGAGGCAGCGATCCTAACGGGGCAGTATACTGGATGGCAAGGATGTTAGCCGGAGGTGAAGACCCTAAATTTATTGCGAGACGAATGCTGATACTTGCTTCAGAAGATATCGGCAATGCGAATCCGACAGCTTTAATCATGGCCAACAATTGTTTTCAGGCAATAACTGTAATTGGTATGCCTGAAGGCAGAATTATTTTGTCGCAATGCGCTGTTTATTTAGCTACTTCACCAAAAAGTAATGCTTCATATGTGGCCATTGGTAATGCGATGGACATTGTGGAAAAAACAGGTAATTTAACCGTGCCTTTGCATTTACGAAATGCGCCAACAAAACTCATGAAAGAGTTGAATTACGGTGGCGATTATACGTATTCGCATGAAGGCGATAACAACTTCATTAGCCAGGAATACTTGCCTGATGAGATAAAAAATACAGCGTTCTATGTTCCCGGTAAAAATACAAGAGAAGAAGAGTTGCGAAAATTTTTGAA
>JAYUZA010000347.1:0-2009 GCA_043752145.1 Flavobacteriales bacterium | reverse complement strand
TCCAAAAAAATACAGCCATACCGAATATGAATTAGTGATACGCGCTGTTGCCGATACAGGATGGTTCATGTCGTCAAAAGGCGATGCAAAACATCCTTTACGTTTCTTGTTTGAACTTCCAAAAGGTGTTAAGTTAAATAAAGAACTCATTTATCCTGAAACTAACGCGTCAGGTGCAGGATGGACCAAAGCGTATAAACTAGGGGTCGATTTCAAACAGCGTTTTACCGTTGAGAATGGCGACAGTAGTTTGATGAAAAATATTAAGGTAACAATGTCCTTTGCTGCAAGCAACGGAAAGGAAATGTATGAGTCGCCCGAGAATTGCAGCGAAGTGGTTGACATGAGTAAGGCAGAATTAGAGACCGATCCCGAAGAAGAGAATTCCTATTTCTGGACATTTTTAATTGCATTCATCAGTGGATTTGCGGCTTTGCTAACGCCATGCGTGTTCCCAATGATACCAATGACCGTAAGTTTCTTTTTAAAGCGTAGTAAAGACCGTCAAAAAGGAATTAGAACTGCAATGACCTACGGATTATTTATTATTGTTATTTATGTAACACTTGGTTTGGTCGTTACCGGTATTTACGGCCCCGACTCATTAAATGCCTTAAGTACGAATATATATTTTAACATGTTCTTTTTTCTCATGCTGGTAGTTTTTGCAGCATCATTTTTGGGAGCCTTTGAAATTGTTTTACCAAGTAAATGGGTGAACGCAGCCGATCGTGGTGCGGATAAAGGTGGATTGATAGGGATCTTTTTCATGGCCTTTACATTAGCGCTGGTTTCATTTTCGTGTACAGGTCCTATTGTGGGAACGTTATTGGTTGAAGCAGCAAACCAAGGTAGCATGGGACCTTTTTGGGGAATGTTGGGATTTTCGTTAGCTATTGCATTACCCTTTACACTTTTTGCAATTTTTCCTTCATGGTTAAACAATATACCTTCAAGCGGTGGATGGTTGAACAGCGTAAAAGTAAGTTTGGGATTTTTAGAATTAGCACTTGCATTTAAATTTTTAAGCAATGCCGATATGGTGGTGAAAGCACATTTACTGGAGCGCGAATTATTTATTGCCATATGGATCGTTATATTTGCTTTATGGGCCTTTTATTTATTAGGAAAATTAAAATTGTCGCATGACAGTGATCTGCCTTTCATTTCTGTTCCACGTTTATCAATGGCCATTCTTATTTTAACCTTCGTCATGTATATGATACCGGGCATGTGGGGCGCACCATTAAAAATGATCAATGCCTTTTTGCCGGCAAGTACCTATGCCGAGTCACCTTGCGGGGTTGGTAATATTTGTCCCGATGTCGAAGGTTTACCGGAACATGCCGAGTATGGCCCGAATCAAATTCCATTGTTCCATGAGTATAAATATGCATTGGAATATGCGCGCAAAGTGAAGAAACCATTGGTGATCGATTTTACAGGTCATGCCTGTGTGAACTGTCGTAAAATGGAAAACACGATTTGGGTGGAAAATGACATTAAACGAATACTAACGCATGAAGTTGTTGTTGTTTCATTGTATGTTGATGAAAAAACATCCTTGCCTGAAAACGAACACTACTATAGCGAGACCTTGAAAAAAACAGTGAATACTGTAGGGCGAAAATGGAGCGACCTTCAGGCGCGTGTTTATAAAAGCAATACACAGCCGCAGTATTTTATTTTAGACAATATGGAAGCCATCATGAACGGAAGTGCCAATTTTCAGGATCATGGTACACCCGACTTGTTTGACAGTTGGTTAAAACAAGGTTTAAAGCAATTTAAATTATACAACGGTTCAAAGGAGTTCAGACCCGAATTAGTACTGGCAAATTAATAGAAAGAGGCCTATAGCCCATGTGCCAAGACATCGGGATTATCCTTGGAATAACTAAATAAATTCCCATGTTATTTATTTAGTTGGTTTTTGTATATTTAGAAAAAAGTCCGCAATGCGTTTGTATACTCTTACTCTTAGTGTGTTTGTTTTTCTGATTTTTTGT
>JAYUZA010000346.1:0-5429 GCA_043752145.1 Flavobacteriales bacterium | reverse complement strand
ACTTCAGTAATTATCATCAACGTATCGGGCGGTGCAGGTGGGCCGTATACATCAATAGTTCCTGTTAAAATACAGTTGCCCGAAGTAATGGTCCAGTTGTATGTACCGGTTGCCAAGCTCGTTTGTGGACTTCCTGTACCTGTAAAACCTGATGGTCCTGTCCATGAAATTACCGGAGAAGTTGTAGGAGGATCATGTGTTACAACTGCTGATAAAATACCTTCACTGTCTTCGAAACAAAAATTTTGGATCATAGAAATGTTTGCAGTAATAAAGTCATATGTAACAACATAATTGTTTATCTGTAAACAAGCAGGTGATGTATAAGCACTGTCAACATACGTTCCTGTAAGAATATCGGTAACCAATATACTTGCAGAAGCACCTGTGGTAATTAATGTTCCCGAAGGATCGTACCAACTATGCACACCAATAGCCGTGTTTGATAAAGTAATATCATCGCCCTGGCAAGGGGTAAGGTTAGTTGTAGCGGTACTTACGTTTAGTGTAATGGTAAATGTCAAAATATTTAAACATCCGTTATCATCAACCATTGCCGTATAGGTTCCCGGTTCAAGACCGCTCATTGAATAAACTGTGGTTGTGGTTAAACCACTTGTACTGTTATAGCCACCCGGGCCGGTAACGTTAAATGTAAATCCCGGACTTCCCGAACCTGTATAACTAACCGAGGCCATACTACAGCCCGGACCGATCGAAGAAGAAAATACTCCCGGAGGTACAGTTACATCAAGGGTGTAAACAATAGAATCTCTACATCCTGTTGGAAGATCGTATCCCAATAAAATTTGCATTCCGTCAACCGGACTTGTTATGCCAACTGTATCGTCAGTTCCGATCGGAGTTCCTGCCGAAGTATACCAGTTGTAAACAGAACCAGCGGGTCCTACAATTTCGGTATATAAAGGGTTACAAAACGGAACTGTAACAGCGGTTGGAAAAACAGGAGTTTGGCCAACGACAATTACTGTATCAATTATACCACAAAAACCACCTGCCGATTCAATGTGAACGGAGTAAGAACCCGGACCAATTCCGGTAATGGTTTGCGTTGTAGCGCCTGTTGACCATAAATAGGTATAGCCAGAACTACTACCCGTTGGGAAAACTGTTGCCGAACCCGTAGTTCCATGCAAACATGAATTGGTAATATTCGAACCGCTCAAACTTATTTCAGTATATTGAAGTACAGCACTCAGATTACTTACGCAACCTGAACTACTAACAGCTGTAACATAAAAAGTATCGAGTAATGTTGGAGGATTAATGATAAGTGAATCATCTGTTTCACCCGGTATCGGAGTTGTTGATGAATTTGGACCGTACCATTGATAGCTGGCAAATCCCTGAGGAGCCACAATTAGCGCACTAAGATCACTGGCACAAAAGCTGGTTTGCAAACCTATTGATCCGCAATCGGCATCGATGTAAGCGTAACCAAAGTGGCCACCTTGACTACAGTCGGCCGTAGTGAACTCAATGGTTAAGTTATCACCAATATTAGCCGAAAGATCCACACCAACCAATTCCCACTTCCTGTAATAAAGATCTTCAAATGAATACGTTATTTGTATAAAGGATGGGTCAGAAGAAGCTAATGTTGAATTAACATCGTAAATACCGCAAATACCACCCACTAAATTTCCTACTGAATCTTTTACAGCGATCTCGAAAAAGGGTTGTTGGGATACAATATGTCCCGGATCCTGTAATACAATGGCGAATTGATAATAAAATTGTGAATTGGCCGCTGTTACAGATATAGGAAAAATAAGCTTTTCGGATTGCGCACCCGTTTCGGCATTACCAAGTCGGGCAGAAACCCCCGAACCTGTTGGAGCTACCAATGGAATTTCAGCTAAACCTGAAATAGGGTTAATGGCTATTTCGTCATAACCAACAATTGGCCCCGCTCCGGGATCATCGTTTGTTGGAGGCGTTGTCATGATAGTATGTCTTGCGGTCGCATCAAAAACCGAGGCGTTCATGGTAGATGTAGAAAAACCCAATGTCGTGGTAGGTGTCGCGTATGTGCCGTAATAACCGGTCCAGTTACTGAAATCAAAAAGTTCAAATCCGGCATTTACACAAAGTGGGGCTCTTGTATTGCTTCTTTGTGGAAAATAATTACTGTAAGGATTGTAAACAACTGCATCTCTGCTTTTGCTTCTGATAAACTGATTTTTTAAGAATTTTAAATAGCCGGGACGATCTGAAGCCGGAATATGTAAACTGTCCATAATGAAATTGGCACGTTTCATATTGAATTCCCGAAGGTCAATAGCATGTCCATCTCCCTTGTGGTTATGTTCAACTGTTTGCGCCTTTAAAGACGGCACAAACAAAATAAAAGTAAACATGAGGGATGTAAAAACGGAGTAGTGTAATCTTTTCATTGCTTGATTTTTATTTGATAAATATGGTTTTCTCTAAAATAAATACAGTTACTAAAGCTAAGAATAAATCCTGAACTGATAAAAACTAAAATGTGATCCAGAACCTGAATTCGTTCGTTTTTAAAAATCCGAACATAAAAAGAGACTCATAATTGCTCTATATAGTTGCATAGGCTCTCGTTGTTGTGGGAAATTAGTCGAACTAAATCGGCCTGCTTAGCTAAACCACGGCCGCTTGTTAAAAAAATAACATTTATAAAACAATAGGTGATAATTTACTAAGTCTATTTATCATCAAGTTAATTGGCCTGGAGATAGCTTTGCATGAGTGCTCTATCTCCGATCCATAATTGAAATTGTACCCATCGTTTTTTTGTATAATTTGGCCCAATGTTTTATAAGATCGTTCGCGTAGTTGTTTACCTCTCTGGTATTTTTTCATTGGTTTTGTTCATGGGTTTAGCCATGGGGTGGTTTGGTTTGGATAAAATTTTGTTTTCGTTTCAAACACTTCTCATTACTGTAGGTTTGTTCTCTTTTTATAATTCACGCCCCTTTCCAACAAAAAATGTTGCAATAAAATACCTGAATCTTTTGGTTCATTTTTTAGCGTTGCCTGCTGCAGTTATTGCCGCCCTTTGTGTGAAAGGCGAAGATATTGCGCTTAATTATTGGTATTTCATTAATCTCACCCTGGTGGTGTTTTTAATGATCAACCTTGTTACCATCATTCTCAGATCCGGAATAAATGCGATATTAAAGCTCATCCTTTCGGTTTTAGGAATTGCTTTTTCGATTCTTATTCTCTTACAAATGGCAGGCAAATTTAACGATGGAAAGATCATCCTTTACGGAGCCGTTGCATTTGTATGTATAACGGTTTTAGCTGTTTTTTTTGGATCTCAAAAAAGGATCTGATTAATCCTGCGGAACAATAATGGCATGGATCTTTTTCACCTGCGGCAACAAGGGAGTATTGAAATTATTAATGACGAAATCCGACCTTTTTGATTTTTCTTCACTTGTGAATTGAGCTTTTTCTCTTTGTACGATCGATTCCTTAGACATACCTCCTCTTGAAACAGCCCGTTTAACCCTTTCTTCTAAAGGGCAAGTTACCGTAATGTTCCTGAAAGATTCGGTATTGATATTTGCTTCGAACAACAATGCCGATTCGCGTATCACAAAGGTTGAGGTTTGTGCTGTAATCCATTTTTTAAAAACAATTTTAACTTCCGGATGTAGAATTGAATTTAAGGCAACAAGTTTTTGTTCATCATGAAACACACATTCGGCCAGCTTACGGTTATCGATCAATTTTTTTTCATTAAGAATGGTATCGCCAAAAACAGCAATAATTTTTTCCTGAATTTCTTTGTTGTTTTGAAGAATGTATTTTGAGGCGTCATCTGATTTAAAAACGGGCCAACCATAAAGCGAAAATAGCTCTGCTACGGTTGATTTTCCCGAGCCGATATTTCCTGTTATGCCGATTATTTTTGGTGTCATTATGTTTGCAAATATACTAAAATCACATCAATTTTAATTGTATCCCATGGTAAGCATTGCGCTCAGCATTTCGGTTGAGGTGAGGTACGACATTTTTTTCTTTTCCACATATTTGCTGAATTCACCCGATAGCAAACTCCACTGTGCTGCATAATCATACAACTGCCATCCCAATCCGTTTTCAAGCGTGAGCATATCTGTTCTGCGTTCCAATGTTTTTTTGAATTCAGGTTGCTTATAGCGAGCACCTGTTTTTACAAGTTTTCCAAAACGCATTCCAAGGTAATCGCAAACGTGTGCTAATTCGTGACCAAATATCCCGACCTGTGCGTTAAACGTAAAACTATTGGGAGTAGGGGCTCCGTTGTTTGTAGAATTATTTATATAGATCTTATATCTACGTTTTGAAGGCCTTCTGAACACGCTTAAAAGGGTTGGTCTTACCCTCATAACCATATCCATTTTTTTTCCAACAACAACAAATCGAATGTTCTTTAGTTGCGGATAATAAACCATTGCATTGTATAAGGCATGACTATAATCGTTCGTTTTAAATTTTATTCTAAAATCATTCGGCTTATAGTTTGCAACATTATCTTTTATTGTCTCGGGTGCAAATTTTTGCTGAGACCGTGCGTTAACAGAAAGTAAATAGAAAACAAAAAGGAACAAAAGCCTAGTCATAAAACATCAGTTTTAATTTGGCTGAAATGGAATCTTTTTCAATTTTACCGGCATTTTCTTTTTCAAATAGTTGCCATTTTTTTCCGTCTAAATAAAAATCCGTTTCAATTGATTTAACCATATTTATTTTTTTCGCGTAAGCGACCCTTATTTTTGTATCACGATCCTTTGCTAATCCTGTAGAGTCATTAATGGTCAGGAACAGGGTTGCTGAAGGATCTCTGTCGGGTGGAAAAAAATTACCTTTGAATTCAAACACGATTACCGCAGATTTTTTGTTGAGGTACCCGGGCGACCCCAACTTGAGTTGTGTTGACGAATCAATTACTGGTGCAACTATTTGCGATGTTGTTAAATAGCAGGTCGAAACAAAGGTTTTTTTATTGTAAACTAAATAGCCGCTGTCAAGAATATATTTTGCGGTTGAGCGAACAGTAAGGTCATCAACGTTTAATTGAAGTCCCATTTTTCCCACTTTAAACATTTCGCTTTTATGATTAAAAATCCTGAACCGGTTTATTTCCAAACCCGATTCTTTTACATTCAGGAATATGGTGTCCAGTTCATTTATTTGGGCTTCAAGAGGCGTTTCCACGTTCTTTTTCTCGCTGCAACCCGCTATAAAAAGTGTGAAAATAAGCAGAGTAATAAGTTTTAACGGGTTTTGCATGAAATTTGATTAATTTGATTCCAAATATAGGACAATATGAAGGCAATTAAAGTCTTGTTAACCTTTTTTATTACACTCAATCTTGTTTCAAATGTAAGCGCACAGCAGGCTGATGACAGTGTGTTTCTTAAAAAGATCTTTAACGAATC
>JAYUZA010000345.1:0-2015 GCA_043752145.1 Flavobacteriales bacterium | reverse complement strand
GAGCTTGCTGCAGGAACAAAATATGCCAAACCTCCCGTGATCGACAACCCTTTAAAAGTAAAACTGGGTATTAATTCAGGTACAACAACAGCAAAAGTAAACGATTACACTCCGGTGCGATTTAAAAAATCATTTTAACCAATAATATTAATCTTATGAAAAAAAGAATTAACCTGCTTATAGCATGCGGTACAGGTATTGTCCTTATGTGCCCAAATTATGTAAACGCTCAGAATAACGATCCTTTAAAGGACACGGTTGTAATACGGCTTGAAGGTAGCGATAAAATATTATTTATTGGTAACGATATGGAAACCATGATGGAATATAAAAAGTCGGATTCGCTTAAAATGTTATTTCTTACTGACTGGACAAAGGCCTTGGATCAGGAGCAATTGACAAGTGATGCTGCGGTTGTACACTACTTTGTTCATGGCAGTGGTAAACGCAGATTGAAAGCAGAAAACGCGGAATTTAGTACGAATACGGTGGATGTTGGTTTTGAAATGAAGCGACTGGATCTTGACCTTCCCAAGTATCAGTATATTTTGTATGACATGGAAAAAAAATACCAATGGCAGATCTATGTTGCAAATCCCGAACAACTTAAAGCGCAGCTTGAAAAAGTAAGCATTGATATGGCCGTTCAGCAAATCACCCATAACAAAAAAGACAGCAGAAAGAATTTTAAAATTACTGTCAACACAACAAACGACAGGTATGAAATTACGGATAGAAAGGGAGCTAAAACCAAATCAATTGAATTTGTGCCTTTATACGGTGTGAGTATAATGGGTACTCTTCCGGCAGCTACATTGGGTTCTGAGGTGCTTTACAGTATATCGAATAAGTATGGTTCAGGGTTGTTTAAATTTGGAATAGGAACGAATTCGTATGCGCTTGTAGATATGGCCAATGCTGAAATCAGCAACGTTAATTTGCTTGTGTCATATGAGGCGAAAATATTATTTAATTTGAATGGAGGGAGTAAAACCAGGAATGAACATTGGCTTGGCCTGCAGGGCGGTTTTATGCAATCTACCGGTTTGTTTAATAATGCTTTTAAATTTGGATTTTTATATCGTGATAATGGTCCGCTCAAGTACTCTTTTGATCTGATACCAATTCCCCGTAAACAAACAGTGTTTTCGGTATCGGTCTATTTTCCATTTTGAAAATGATATTACCAAATGCGAAAATCCATTAACTTATTTTCGCTCTTAAACGAAGGTTGCTGCTTTCCGTCACTTAATCTGTACACTTCTTTTCTTAAATAGTCCTGAATTTCGTGTACAGTAATGATCTTATCCTTGTTGCCATCGGCTGCCATACTTTTTAATCCGTTTAAAAGGCAATAGGTAAACAATCCATTCTTCCATTCAGCACTTTCCATAGCGAATTCGGCTCCACCGGCACTACTGATAATGGTGGAGCCCGATTCCTCGGTAATGTCGTTGTAAATTTCGCGCATAAGTGCGCTGGCGTTAGATAAGCCAATTGATTTTGGGCGTAAACCTGCTCCTGCTGCCCTAAAGCTCACGTTAGCGTTTGAAGTGGTTACAGCAGCTATTTGTTCTACTTCATCTTTATCTACCTCACCGCTCAAACAAGTATCAAAGAACACCAGTTTTCGAACAGCAGCAATTCCGTCCATTATGGTTGCCAAATCGGATTCAGAAAAACCTTTGATCTCGGGTGAATTAAAATCCATGTCGTTGGTGCCAAAATAATATTTCATTTGTGAATCGCGTACACCGTGACCTGCAACAAAAATAATGACCACATCATTGGCTCCGGCTTGTTTTAAAAAGGCCAACTGTTCTTTTATTTTTTCCTTCGTTACTTCGGTATTGGTAATTGTTTTGGTAAATACTTTTTCAAACGCTTCACCGGTTTTGCTATTGAATTGCGCGGCAATATCCTTGGCGTCCTTTGCCGCATACGTTAAATTGTATTTACTGTCCTTGTATTCACTTGTTCCTATTGTTAAAAGATAAAGGTTTGGTTTTTTTGAA
>JAYUZA010000344.1:0-2017 GCA_043752145.1 Flavobacteriales bacterium | reverse complement strand
ATCAACGCTTAAAACGTGCGTACACCAGTCGCAATGGTGTTAATTATGTGCCGCAGGCTAGCTACAATTATTATTTGCACGGGCCGCTTAAACGTATTGAACTTGCAAATAAAACGCAGGGGATGGATTTTGTTTATACGATCAATGGTTGGTTAAAATCAATAAATGGTCCTGAAATGAAAAAAGAGTATGATGCCGGTAAAGACGGTTACCTGGCACCGAATTTTAGTAACACCGCTTACAAAGATATTTTTGGAACTGCTTTAGAATATTATCTTGACGACTACGAACGTGCCGGAACCTATATACAAAGTTACGATGAGAGTCAGAATACAGGAACAACATATGCCCCGGATCTTTTTAATGGAATTTTAAAAGGGCAACGCTGGCAAACAAGAACCCCCACAGCGTACACAGGTATAAGTTATCCTAACCAGCAATTAATGTTTGGTTACCAGTACGATAAAAAGTACCAACTGCTAGATGCGCAATTTGCAATAGCAGGGTATAACGGCTCGCAAAATTATCCGGTAGGTTCATCGCCAACACCAAGCATTTTGGCCACAGGCATTACCACCGATTACCGCACGCATAATTTAACCTACGATTATAACGGCAATATTTTAACGTTAACGCGTAATGCGCATTATTCGAATCCGTCGGGTCTTAATATGGATAACATTACGTATAACTACCCAAGTTGTAGTAATAAATTGAACTACGCCACCGACGCTGTTACTTCTAATGCTTATGGCACATCCGGTTTTAAATATGGTCAAGGTAGTAATAACTATCACTACAACGCCATGGGCGAAATGACTGTGAGTGCTAACGATGGTAAAAAATACGAATACAATAGTTTTGGTAATGTAACTGTTTTAAGGGACGGGAGCAATGCTGTAATAGCTTCGTACAAATATGATGAAATGGGTTACAGGATCGAAAAAACGGTTAACAGCGGTATGGCCCAAAACCATACTTTTTATGTAAGAGATGCGAGTGGAAATATTGTTGATACTTATGAAAAAGCAGGAACATATAGTGCGACAAATTATAGCGTACCTGCCGAGTGGAACGTATATGCGGGAAGCAGGATAGGTACATTGGACAATACAGGTGGCACGGAAAATTATATTTACGAATTAAGCGATCAGTTAGGTAACGTAAGAGCCACATTTAAAAAGCAAACTAAAACAGTGTTAACAAATAGTTTTGAAGGTAATACTGCCAACGATGGCTGGTTTGCTTCAAACGGAATTTTAGATAACAGTTTGGGTGGCGGCTTAAACCTTGGCTACAGTGTAAAAACCCAACAACCAAATAATGGTTTTGGCGCCGGTTCAAAAAGAATTCCGGTGAAATATGGCGACCAGCTAACCTTCGCATGGAAATCGCTATATACTTCACCAACCTCTCCATTAGGTGGTATGGTTATTCAACTTACCGATGCCTCCGGAAATCTTTTAGATTGGACTCTTGTCGGTATGGGTGGCAGCAGTGGCAGTTGGTATAATAATTCTGCAAATTATAATGTAAATGTTAATTACCCAATGGGTATGTATGTGGCTATGCTGCCATGGAATACAGATTATGTTAATAATTATGTTGCCTGGTTTGACGATTATAGTATTACTTTTAATACCGGAAGTGTAGACGCGCCTGAACAGTTAAATATGGCAACATATTATCCTCACGGAAGTATAATGCCGGGTATGAATTACAACACAAGTTATCCATACAAGTATAACTACCAAGGGCAGTTTGCCGAAAAAGATAACGAAACCAACGAAACGTTCTTTGAGCTTAGAAACTACGACCCGCTGTTAGGCAGGTTTAATACCATTGATCCATACGGGCAATATCACAGTTCATATTTGGCAATGGGTAACAGTCATCCTAACATGATTGACCCCGATGGTGGATTAGCGGGCTGGGAAGGTATACCAAAAGAGGGAGGGGCGGCGCTGGGACCTATTGGGATGATTTTTGCTATTGGATCTCTTGTTAGTTCTCAGAT
>JAYUZA010000343.1:0-5440 GCA_043752145.1 Flavobacteriales bacterium | reverse complement strand
CTGTTCATGAGCCGCATTGCCGGACACTACCCTGCCCAGGAAGAGAACCCGCGGCCCAGCGGCTACCACGACCCCGTGACGGCCGCGTTCGTCGAGCGAACGGCGATCCTGCGCAAGCAGCGCAAAATGCCGGATCGCTGCTTCGAGCGCGAACGCGAAGTGCTTGCGCTGAAGGCGGGAGCCTTGCCGCTTTGAGTGTTTTTATTGAGGAACACCCATCAAGACATTCAGCCTTTACACGGGAACGACAAATGAAGAAATGGAATCGCGCTTGGAAAATAGAATTAATCGAAAGGAGAATCCAAATTGGAATGATTTATCAATTGAATTATTGAAAGATTAGAGTAGTTGAAAGGGCATGAGAGATTCCCGTTGTCACGGGAATGATTGGTGTGGGCATGGGTGTGGGCGAAATCCACGAAAGCCGTTCGCGCGCGCCCTACTTTAAACCTCAAACCTCAAACCTTCAAACTGTCAAATCCTCAAACTCCTTCTCAAACCCTCAAACCCTTTTTAACAAAAAACCCCCGACTTTTAAATCGAGGGCTTACTCATCATCAAGGTTAATTGCTACTTTATTATCTATTTATTTTTACAAGGTGTTTATTTACAAAACCTTTCTCGGTTTGAATTCTCACTACATACGAACCATTCAGTAAATACGCAATTGAAAATGTAAATTTATTGTTTTTCTGATAATTCGCCTTAGTCATAACCTCGCGGCCCGTGGCGTCCCAAATAATTAAATTCTTTAATAGCTCATCCGTAATAATTGTTACCTGATCACTAGCCGGATTCGGATACAAACCCGCCTCAACCATCGAAGCATGCTCAAAAATTCCTGTTCCGCAACTATCACTCACAATGTATTTATGAATCACAGTGCAATTTGTTTCGTAAATGGTAAATAACTGGTAGGTACCTTGCTGCGTTGCTTGTATACAAGGTGTATTTCCTGCAGGCGTACTGCTACCCGTTGAATCAATATACGTCCACGATGGACTCCCTATCATTGGTATATCGAGCCCGCAAATAGTATCGGGCAAACATGGAAACGAAACATAAAAAGTATCGGTCGGGTAGTAAAACGTCATGGTCATTTGGTCGCTGGCAACACAACCTGTACTATCAGTTATTGTCAACATAATTATTTCAACTCCCGGACCCGCTGCCGAAACAACGGTTGTAGCCGCAGTGGGTGTGTTAAATGTTACATTAACACTTCCGCTCCACGCATAAGAAATACTTCCGCTTCCCGTTGCAGTCGATTCAAGCGATGGCCCGTTACAATTTGAAATTCCTAAAATATCAGGACCAATATCAACACTACATGGACCCACGCTCACACATGTATCATAAACCAAATAGGTGTGATTAACGGTGCAGGCGCTAACGTAAATTCCAAACATTTGGTAGCTCCCCGGTTGGGTTGCTGCAACACAACCACCTGGTAAAGTAGTCAACGAAGTTGTACCCGATGAATCGGTGTACGACCAGCTTGGACTCCCCAACATTGCTAAGGGTAAAGGACAAATGGTATCGGGATAAGTACAGCTGTAAACGTCAAAAGTATCGGTTGGCGTATAAAACATAACCGTATCCTGGTCAACGGCCGTACACCCTCCACCATCAATAGTTATCAATGTTACAACCACCAATCCTGCTCCTGTCGAGTTAAGGTTAGGCGTACCACTTGTTGTCGAACTAACACTGCCGGGGGCCGATGCCGACCAGCTATAGCTAAAAGGTCCCGATCCGGTAAGCGTTGCCGATAATTGAGGCCCCGTACAATTTGATATAGCAACTGTTGGCGCAATAATATCGGCTGTACATTGGGCATTTACCAATTGTGGGGTGCTTAAAAGTGCAAGTGTTAAAAGGGTAAAAAATCGTTTCATAAGCGAGTTGTTTTGGTAAATTAGACCCCCTGGCGTAAAAAGGTTGTCTCAATGTTTAATAAAAAACAAAACTAATCATATCCTGTTTATTCAAACGTTTAATCCAAATATCAATATCTTTATGCATAAGAATGCAGTTTGCTATTAATATAAAATATTTTTTGGGCGTGCCCCTCCTATGGTCGGGTCAGGCTATTCGTTGCAAGCTTTTATTCGTTCCTCATAAAAGGCTTTTCACTTCTATCCCTCACGCGGTGAAAATTAATATTTACAATGGATCCAAAAACTAAATGTGCGGAATTAACGGCTATATAGGGTTTACCAATAAAGACGAAGGTATTTCAGCCATTCGCAGTATGAACGATGCCTTAAAACATCGCGGCCCCGATAACCTGGGAAGCTGGTGCAATGAAAGTATTGCGTTCGGACACGCGCGTCTTTCCATCATTGACCTGAGCGAATCGGCTAATCAACCGTTTATTTCAGCTTGCGGTAATTACACCATTATTTTCAATGGCGAAATTTATAATTACAAAGAAGTCAAAACAAAAATACTAAGTCAATTTCCCGAATTAACCTTCAAAACAAATTCCGATACCGAAATTTTATTGCAGGCATATATTAAATTAGGTGCTAAATGTCTTGAATTATTGAACGGTATGTTTGCCTTCGCTATTTGGGATTCACCCAAACAAAACCTGTTTATTGCACGCGATCGAATAGGGGAGAAACCGTTATATTATTCCCAAACCAACAATGGATTTTTATTCTCTTCCGAACTAAGGGCCTTACTAGCATCAAATAAAATTCCCAAAAAATTGAATCAACCCGCTTTACTCGATTATGTGCAATACCAAACCGTACACGCTCCGCAAACATTGATCGAAAATGTTTACATGTTAATGCCGGGTCATTATTTGGAATTTTCCAAGGGTAAATTAACAACAACTGAATATTGGAAACCCGAAATAAAAATTTCGACCGATGATGCTGCAACTACCATTCAAAAAGTAAAAGCCATTTTTGAAGATTCCATTAATTTACGCATGGTTGCCGATGTTGAAGTTGGCGCATTTTTGTCGGGTGGAATCGACTCTTCGGCTGTGGTTGCTCAAATGGCACAGCTAAGTACAAAGCCAATCTCAACCTTCTCCATCATTTTTGGAGAAAAAGATTTTTCGGAAGAAGAATTCTCCAACCAGATCGCTAAAAAATACAATACCAAACATCATCCCATACGAATTGAAGCCAATGATTTTTTGCATGAAATCCCCACCATTTTAAAAGCAGTTGATTTTCCAGGGGGTGACGGTCCAAACACATACGCAGTTGCCCATGCAACCCGCAAAACGGGCATCAAAGTCGCCTTAACCGGTTTGGGAGGCGATGAATTGTTTGCAGGTTATCCCATTTTTAAACAGGCACATAAATTCCATCAAAAAAAGATCCTGCAAAACACGCCACTTATATTGCGCAAAGTTACAGGCAGTGTTGCAAAAGCATTAAAACGCGGTACCGCAGGCGATAAATTGAACCGTATTTTAAGCAGTAAGGAACTGAACGATGCTACTTTTTACAGCTTATCGCGCCAGTTATTTGATAAAGAATTTGCCAAGAAACTTTTGAAGGATCCAACCAACGATACTTTGCCGGTTGAAATAATTGCCAAAACTATTTTTAACAACGACATAAAGGATCATTTGCTGTCAAAGGTTTCCATTGCCGAGATGACCACATATATGCAAAACGTATTGTTGCGCGATACCGATCAAATGACCATGGCTCACGCCCTGGAAGTTCGCGCTCCTTTTTTAGATCATCGCTTAATTGAATATGCATTAACTGTTAACGATACTATAAAATTCCCGCATACACCTAAGCAATTATTCGTTAAAGCCATGGGTGATCTCTTGCCGCCCCAAGTGGTAAACCGTAAAAAAATGGGCTTTACTTTTCCTTGGGAAAATTGGTTGCGCAACGAAATGAAAGATTATTGCGCTACCCGAATAACCAATTTAAGCAAGCGCATATATTTTAATGAAACCGAAATTCAACACTTATGGAACCGATTTACGAAATTTGATGCATCAGTACCATGGAGCCGTATTTGGCATTTAGTTACTTTAGAAGAATGGTTAACCAATAATAAAATTGAATAAACGCAAAACCATATTGGTATTTATCGACTGGTTCCTTCCCGGTACCAATGCAGGTGGACCTGTGCGTTCGGTTTACTCAATGGTAAAACTATTGAAAGCCGACTACGACTTTAAAATATTTACCCGCAATACCGATCACAATGATCCAAAGCCCTATGACGGAATTAAAGCCGATACCTGGTTAAAATTTGACGAGGGTATTGAAGTTCTTTATTGTTCGGAAAAGAATTTAACGAAGAAAACTATTAAATGGACCATTGAGTCAATTAATGCCGATTCACTTTACATCAATAGTTTTTATTCGCCATGGTTCAGTATTTATCCGCTGCAAATAATTAAAAAATTAAAATTGCAGGAAAAAGTGGTCTTAGCACCACGAGGCATGTTGGGTAAAGGTGCCCTGGCTATAAAATCATTCAAGAAAAAATTATTTATACGATTTGCCAAACTCAAAGGTCTGCACAACAGTATTACCTGGCAAGCCTCAAGTGAGAATGAAAAAAAGGATATTGAAGCCGTATTTGGGCGATTTGTAAAGATAAAGATTGCAGGTAATTTATCATACATTGAACAAATGCCATTTCAAAAACGGAAAAAAGAAGTTGGTGAATTGAAACTGTTTTTCCTTTCACGCATTGTTCCAATCAAAAATTTACATGTGGCGCTTGAAGCCTTGTCCAAGATTGACTCCGATAAAAAAATTGTATTTGATATTTATGGTCCGTTAGAGGATGCAGCATACTGGCAAAAATGTCAAAATATCATTGGTAAATTACCAACTAACATACGTGTAACTTACAAGGGTGTTATATCAAACAAAGAATCACAATCAACATTACAAAATTATCAGGCACTTTATATGCCAACCCTAAACGAAAATTTTGGGCATTCCATTCTTGAATCATTTGCAGCAGGATGTTTGGTAATAATATCGGATCAAACACCCTGGAATAATTTACAAACCATGAATATTGGCTACAATATAAAAGTGAATGAAAAAAAGCCGGAAAACGAATTGCTGGACGCTTTAAATTCTTTGTTGAATTTAACCGAGGATGAATTTAATGCATTTGGTTTAAAAGCATGGACCTTTGCGCACTTTTACGGAGCCAATAACCAAAATGTAGTTTTGAATAGATCATTGTTTAATCAATAAAAATGCGAAAATTACTTTTACTTTCTTTTCTGTTTTCATTCGGTTTTGCACAAGCACAATTAAAGGAAGAAGCCTTTGAGGATACCACAGCACATTTTTTTGTAATAGAAAATGCTCCCTTCGATAAATTTCAACCGCAGGGCGATGAGTTAATACTTGCCATGAGCGATGGAGGTCAATACATAACCTTTGTATTGAAACGTATGGCAAAGGAACCTTTCTTTTTA
>JAYUZA010000342.1:0-5456 GCA_043752145.1 Flavobacteriales bacterium | reverse complement strand
ACCTGACCCACCGTAAAAACTAAGGTCTCCACCGGTATAACATTTGTCCCAGAACATAGCATGGTCATCAGCGCCAACCGGTTTTTTATAGGGTTTGTAAGTTGAATCCTGACCCATGCACCAATAAAAACCCGAAATAAGGAAAAGTGTTAGAATAAATTTCATTGCTTCAAAGTTAAATTATTTACAATAAGTACGCAATAATTCGGGTATTATTTCATGTTTTCCTTCAAATGTGATGTAATTAATTGCGGGATTTATTGAATCCAGTGGTTTAAACGTATTGTTGAATTGTTGGGGGTCATAATATTCATCGGCCGAACCGATGATAACATTGATCTTTGGAGCCTTCCATACTTCATCGGCAAAGTCTAGTTCAAGATCGGGTGGAAAAACACCGGCATAAAAAATTACGTTCGATGGTGCAAATTTACTTCCCGAAACCCAACGCGCAAGTGTTGAAGCGCCTTGTGAAAATCCCAAAACAATTAATTCGGTATCCTGATTTATTTCAAGTGAAGCGGTAACATTATCCAAATAATTTACATAATCATTTATTTCGTCCAAACGCTCTTCTTTTGTCATCCAGCTTGCACCAACATGTCCCGATGATCCCTTCACATAATATCGGTTTAATGCTTCGGGTGCAACAAAAACCAACTGATCTGAAAAAAGGTATTCAAATTTTTGTAAAAAAATGCCGGCATTCATTCCGTAACCATGTAAAACTATCCACACCTGTTTGGTTTTGTTCGTTATGGGCCCCGACATAAAATACCGTGCGGTTTTTGTTGTTTTTATTTTGTGTGTGGTTGGTTCTGTCATTTTATTTTTTTCGATCTAATTCTAACTTCCCCGTCCGTACCGGCACGGGCGGATAAAATCTTACTTCTTAATTATATCTCGTATCTGATCCCCTTTTTAATTTTATCTTTAAAAACGTCCTGTATATCCCTGTTTTGGACCTTGCTTTCAAGCCAAACGATCATATCGAAATAAACGAAGGCTCGTTTTTCAAATTTTAATTTTGAAATGCGTACCATGTTCGCCTGCAGATCAATGAAACGTCTTTTTAATTCGGCCTGTGTCTCATTTCCTTCAAGGTTTTTAAGGAATTGAATAATTAAATTTTCATACTGACCGTAATTTTTACGTGACAATAAGAAACGATAGGTTGAACGAATGTTTGACTGTACACCATAATCGTCATTCATTTCAAAATAGCAAACCAAACGCAGGATTCGGGCAAACGATTGAATATCTTCCCGAACGTTGGTGCTCGCGATCATGGTAATTTTATTAAGCCATGAAAGTGCCTGACGAAACATACTGGCACCCAAATACAGGCAGGCAATTTTGTAATGAAAAAGGAAACGTGTGTTTTGATCGAGCAGGGGAAGTAAGCGGTTTATTTCGGGTTGATGACGCATTACAATTCGCACACCACTTTTGAAATCACCTAACATAAAGTGGCGGTTCATTTCGTGAATATAAATGGCTTTAAATAATTGCAGATTCAGGTTACGGTTTAAGTTAAATTTTTTATCGCGTTTGATGGCGATTAGTTTACGGTGCGTCAAATTAAAATCATTAATTTTAAATAATTTATTTTGTGCAACCAATAAACTGTTAAGCGATTTGATGTAAAATTCGGTACGTTGATATTTTAGCGCCTTGTTTTTTTCAATGAATTCAACCCATTTAAGAGCATATTTTTCGGATTCTTTAAAGTTACGAATAAAAAAGTAAAATCCTGTTGTGGCGTTGTAATAATTCAATTGTTCTTCAACACCACTTTGTTTAGTTGAGAATTCGGATATTTTTCTGTTAAAAAAATCTTTTACTTTTTTTAGTTCTTCTTTGTTACGGGTGGAACCCAGGTGCGCATATAAACTATTTAGCTGAAGCGAAAGGTTGGTAAAACCGTTAATTTGTTTTAATCGTTTTACCACAACGTTCATTTCGCTCAATAGATCATCCACGTATTCCCTGTTCTTATCGTTTAACGTAAGCCGAAGGGTTTGTTGATGGAGTTCATTAATCTCCACTAAGGGAGTAACCAGATCGTATTTATGTGCAAGTACGCGCGCTTTTTCAAGCTGATGCAGGCAGTCGGCATACATGCATCGGTCATACAATAAATGCGCGTTGTCAATGATTTCGGTCACTTGTTTTTTTGCAGTTCTATTGTTACCGGTGAATCGTAGTGAATCCAGTAATTTATTGTAGAGCTGAATTTTTAAATTGGGTAACTGACCTTGTGTAAATAATTTTTGTTGTTTTATTTTTTCCTCGTTATATTCTTTGCGTTTGTCGATCGCATCAAAGAGCTGAACAAATTTTTTATCACCTTCACCTTTCCCAAACAACATTTTAAAACTGCGCTTTTCCGATTTGGAAAATGACTTAATGAGCCGAAATAAGGGGTCAATTGTATCGTTGGAAATCGTATTCATTTGTGTTCAGATAAGACTGATTTTAATGTGTTTAACGAATGTACAATTAATTTTTATAGGTTTTGAAAATCGTATTAAATTTTTTACGTGCTTTGTGCCATTAAACGTTTTAATTACTTTTGTATCATGAGTATAACAGCAGCAATTAAAGGGGTTGATTTTTTCGTTCCTGAAACCGTAATGACCAATGCCGATTTTGCAAAGACATTAGACACATCAGATGAGTGGATAATGGAGCGAACCGGCATCAAGGAACGACATATTTTACATGATAAAGATAAAGCCTGTGTTTACCTGGCAGTAAATGCAGCTAAAAAAGTGTTGGAAAAAACCAATACCAATCCCGAGGATATAGACTTGCTTATATTAACAACGGCCACCCCCGAGCTTCAATTTCCCGCTTCGGCCAACATGGTGGCTTATGAATTGGGTTGTAAAAATGCCTGGAGTTTTGACCTTCTTGCAGCATGTTCAGGCTTCGTGTATACGTTGCAGGTAGCTTCACAATTCATAAAGGCAGGAACACATAAAAAGATATTAATTGTTGGGTCCGAAAAGATGTCAAGCATACTTGATTATACCGATAGAAAACTTTGTATTTTATTTGGCGATGGTGCAGGAGCTGCAATTTTGGAACCGAGTACTGAAGGAAACGGAATTCTGGATGCGGCTTTGTATACTGATGGTTACGGAAAACAATTTTTGTACCAACCCGCAGGAGGAAGTTTAAAACCTGCAAGTGAGGAAACTGTTCGCAACAAAGAACATTTTGTGAAAATGGAAGGTCAGGCTGTATTTAAGTATGCGGTTGTAAAAATGGCCGATTCGTGCGAAGAAATAATGAAACGCAATAATTTAAAGAACTCTGATATTAAATATATGGTGGCGCATCAGGCAAATAAGCGAATAATTACCGCAACAGCCGAGCGACTTGGTTTAACCGAAGAGCAAACATATTTGAATATTGAACGTTACGGAAATACAACTACAGCTTCGATTCCTATTTGTTTGGCCGAGTTATCGCCAAAACTTAAAAAAGGAGATAACATTATCATTGCATCATTTGGAGCAGGATTTACCTGGGGAGCCATGTGGTTGAAGTGGGGACATTAAGAGAAATTAGATTTTAGAAGTAAGAAATAAGAAGTGAGGAATTTGAGATTTGAAATTTGAGTTATTCGATATGGCTTAAAATTTCTGAAATAATTTGAAATTGAATTATTAAAATCTCAAATCCAGTAAATTTCAAATTTAGAATCATTCAAATACCAAATAAGGTGTGATCTTCACTAAGACCTCATCCGTTACCACAACACATTTTTTAAGATCCTCCGGTTTATTGAATTTACCATGTTTGTCGCGGTAAGCAATTAATATTGACGCCAGATTATCCTTTGCAAAATATTTATGCTTTTTTAATTCTGCCACGCTTATCGAATTAATTTTTATAAACGGCTTAAATCCTTCAACGCTGACCTGCGGTTTTATGTGTTCAAAATTTTTGATCGGTGATTTGAATACCTCATTCAGCTGTTCAGCCGAATGAAATGCGCCAACTGAGTTTCGAAATTTTAAAATATATGGGATCATTTTTGGGCTTATCCCGTCAATAAACACCATGGTGGCCGAGTCGGCAGTATTTAAATTTACCAATGCTTTTTCACGGGGACCAAATGTGTTTTTGTCAGCAAACGGTTTTGTGGTTGCCGTATCACCATTCAATTGAATATGGCTTAAAAACTGTGTCACCATTTCATCGGTCATCCCGTATATTTTTCGAATGTCTTTTTCTGTTTTGATCTTACCGCCTTTTTTCAGGTAATTAAATAGGTTAAAAGCAACTTTTTTACTCAGTCCGGCTTTTTGCAATTGATTTATGTTTGCTGAATACAGATCGGAGATAAAGGCCGGGGTATTGTAATAGTCGTGATTTTTGTAACGCTTTTTCGAATAATTCGCGTATCTGTTTTTATTTTCGAATTCAAATTCTTTCTTTTGCTTTTCAAGGCTCGCTTCCAGTCTATCCATTTCAGCGATCTCGGCTTTCGAGAGTTGTTTTTCGGGCCAGAACGAAACAATACCAAGAGAAATTAAAATAATAGCCAGAAGAATAATGTTACCGATGCGTTCCCATCGCGGCAATTGAAAATATTGATCTATCAGCCATTTAAATCCTGACATACAATGAATAATAGTTTATGCGTTTTCGATTTTTTTATGGAAGAACAAATAATAAACAGGAATTCCCAAAAGAATTAAACCGATACTAAGCGCTGTATCTTGGAAAGTAAACACGGTTAAGCTCACGCAAATTAAAAATGCAAATATCAGATATAAAATGGGAACAATTGGATAACCAAATGCTTTGTATGGCCTTGGATGATTCGGTAATTTTTTGCGCAGCACAAATAATCCCGCAATGGTTACAATGTAAAACAACATGGATCCAAAGGTGGCGAACTTAATTAGAATTGCATATGAACCTGAAAGACATAAAATACATCCCCAAAGACTTTGCATCCACATGGCAAAGGCGGGAACATTATTTTTGTTTAAATCACCGGCTTTTTTGAAAAACAAATTATCTTTTGCCATGGCATAAAATAAGCGTGCTCCGGCCATTATAATTCCGTTCATACAACCAAACGTTGAAACCATAATTAAGCCCGCCATTAAATAATTGGATATTTCGCCAAACATCATGAAAGCAGCTGATGTTCCAACCCGACCATTGTTGGCGAACTGAATTCCTGCTTCAACCACCCCCTGATGAGTAAATGCAATTGCGGGATCAACGGGATGTCCATGCAGTGGAAGCAAACCTAAATACGCAACGTTTGCTAAAACATAAAGTATTGTAACAATAAATGTTCCCAAAAATAAACTACGGGGAAGATTTTTTTCGGGATTACGAATTTCACCGGCAATAAAAGTAACATTGTTCCAGGCGTCACTGGAAAAAAGCGAATTGATAATGGTTGTTGAAACGGCAATGATCAA
>JAYUZA010000341.1:0-2027 GCA_043752145.1 Flavobacteriales bacterium | reverse complement strand
TTTTTAAAGATAAATTAGGCCTGAATACAAGTTTGTTGCTGGCCACAGGGTTTTGTGGCGGATTAAGTACCTTCAGCACGTTCTCGCTCGAAAGTGTTGATCTTATGCATAAACATCAATATGGGATCTTAACAGTTTATGTAATGGCAAGTTTATTGGCCTGTTTTGCTTGTATTTGGTTGATTTCTAAGATGTAGCCCTTTCAAGTCGTGAATATCTTTTTTTATATCAATACCACAAGGGTTTTAAAAAATTTTATAGCTTTGCAACCCAATTAATAAAACACAGGATCATGGCACGTATTTGTCAACTAACAGGAAAAAAGGTATTAACAGGTAACAACGTATCTCACTCGAACGTTAAGACTAAACGTAAATTCCAACCTAATTTAATGACCAAGAAATTCTTCCTTGCCGAAGAAAATACTTGGTTAACGCTTAAAATTTCAGCTGCCGGTTTGCGTAATATCAGCAAAAAGGGTCTTTATGCCTGTGTAAAGGAAGCTCGAGTAAAAGGATTTTTATCTTAAAATATAGCATTTAAACAAACAATTGTTTGTTTTGGTACGAACGTTGCGGTATAACCTATCGCAACGTTTTGTTTTTTTATACCATGCTTAAACCACAAATTTTTACAACCTTAATAATTCTACTTGGTTTTACCACCAATGTTCGTTCGCAAAACGAGAATCCGGTGAAGCTTGATGTGGGAGTTAAGCAAGGTGTTTCAGATTACGATGAGGATCTGCTTACACCCGAATTTCATAGGAAGAAACGCGAATCTTTGCGTACGCTTTTACCCGAAAACAGTGTGGCTATTTTCTTCAGTAGTCCCGTTAGAAACAGAGCAAATGATGTGAATTATGAATATCATCAGGATCCTAATTTTTACTATTTAACAGGCTTAAATGAACCCGATGCCGTTTTGATTATCTTCAAAAATCAAAATGCATATGGCGAGATCATCACAAATGAGATCGTTTTCGTACAGCCAAGAGACAGTAGTGAAGAAAAATGGACAGGTAAGCGCTTGGGTGCGACAGGTGCAAAAGCAAAATTAGGCATCGAAACCGTTTTTGACAACACCCAGTTTGCCGATTTTGAATTATACTACAATAAGTTCAATAAAATATTCTCGATGGCCGTTCCTGAAGACGTTCGTGATGATAAATCGGACCGTGGCGATCTGGCCAGTATGTTGAAGTATTTTAAACGGGATGTTGACAGTCTTGGCAAAAAGTTAAACCAGTTTGAATTATCGACTTATATGGCCCAGTTGCGCGAAATAAAAACGACCGAGGAGATTTATTTGTTACGCCAGGCCATTAATATAACGTGCACAGCCATAACGCAGTTAATGAAAACACTAAAACCCGGTATGAAAGAATACCAGGGCGAGGCCATTGTGGAATATTGTTTTCATACACATGGAGCCGAACACTCGGGTTATCCCAGCATATTAGGATCAGGAGAAAATGGTTGTGTTTTGCATTACGAGACCAATAGAAAAACCGTAAAAAGCGAGGAGATGATCGTATGCGATGCCGGAGCCGAATATCATGGGTACACAGCCGATGTTACCCGTACTTTACCAGTCGATGGAAAATTTTCGAAGGAGGAAAAGATCATTTATAACCTGGTGCTTGATGCACAAACACAAGCCATGGCTTTGTGTAAACCGGGCGCCAAATTTTACGACCCCAATAACAAGGCCAACGAGATCATTGCCCGCGGACTCATGGAACTGGGTATTATCTCAAAACCGGGTGATGTTAAATTATATTTCCCACACGGTACTTCGCATTATTTGGGCTTAGATGTTCATGATGCGGGGCTTTACGGAGTATTAGCTCCGGGGCAGGTAATTACGGTTGAACCCGGTATTTATATACCCGCTGGTTCTAAATGCGATAAAAAATGGTGGGATATTGGTGTTCGTATTGAAGATGATATACTTATAACAACAACTGGTTATGAGAACTTATCGGCCTGTGTTCCAAGAAGTGCCGATGAAATAGAGCTGATGAT
>JAYUZA010000340.1:0-5461 GCA_043752145.1 Flavobacteriales bacterium | reverse complement strand
GAGTACCGGTGAATTCAATGAGGTTATTAAATTAGTTAAAAACCAACAATGATACAAATTAGTAAGGCGCTTTTCCCTTTTTTACTTGTTATCGGGATATTTGCATCTCTCTATTTTTTAACATTAAGTAACGCTTACTTTCAAAATACTGACCTGCTTTCGAATGCCATTGGAATTGATCTTGTAATTACTATCCCGCTAATTTACTACTTATCAATTCGCAAAACAAGAATACCAATTATCTCTGTTATTCCTGTCTTTTTAATTTCGATGTACATTGGCTCTGTTCTATTGAAAGATGAAAAGGATGGGATTTTTTACATAGTAAATAATTACAAAATTTACGTTGCAGAATTGTTGTTTGTTCTTTTTGAATCGCATATGATTTGGAAAATTCGAAAAAACTATAAAAAAACAAAAGGTAACTATATTAATTTTAAAGAAGATCTATACGAAGCGTGTTACGCTTATTATGGCAATAAAATCATTTCCAATGTTGTTGCTTCCGAGTTTTGCATTTTTTATTACTTATTTTCCAAACGATCAACGCAAGTGATGCCTAATTCATTTACTTATCATAAAAAAAGTGGTAAGTTGATGACCATTTTATTTTGTACAATAATCCTTACAGAATCAATAGGCTCACACTTGCTCATACAAAAATGGACCCTTATTGGGGCGTGGGTTGTGACCTTTTCAAGTGTATATCTGATTTTCTTTTTAATTGCGCATTATAAGGCTTCGGCTTGTTCTCCTCTCACTGTTGACAAGAATGGAATTCATATTAATAACGGTTTTATATATTCACATTTTATCCCATTTAAAGAAATAAAGTCCATTAATGAAACTACTTTTTCATCGAATCTTAAAGACAAAAAAGTACTTTATATAAACGCAATGGGCCAATTAGGAAGCATAAATTTAATTCTTAACCTCGATCATCCATTAGAAACGAAAGGAATTTACGGAATTAAAAAACAATTCGATACAATTGCGCTGGAAATAGACGAAAGGAAAAAATTAGTTGAATTGTTAAAAAGGCATATCCTCTGAGGTTGATTTTATTTTACCTGTTTAATTCATCACTGCCTTAAACATTTTCAAATTTTCGGTCAATTTTTTTGATTCCTCAAAATCCAAGGTTTGTTGCGCATCGCTCTTGGCCAATTCAGGTGTTGGATGCACTTCGTAAATTACACCATCGGCTCCGGCCACTGCTGCAGCAATAGCAATTGTAGAAACATGTTTACGAATACCAATGCCATGTGAAGGATCGGCAATGACAGGCAAATGCGATTTTTCCTTCAAAATAGCAATGGCGTTGATGTCAAATGTGTTTCGATACGAATTTTCGAACGAGCGTATACCGCGTTCGCATAACATGATCTTATCATTTCCGCGACTATACATATACTCGGCCGATTGCAATAATTCCTCAATGGTTCCACTTATTCCCCTTTTTAATAAAACAGGCTTTTTACTTTGACCCAATTCATCTAATAAATTAAAGTTTTGTGAATTGCGTGCACCCACCTGGAAAATGTCAACGTAGTCCATCATTTGTTCAATTTGGTTGAGTTCCATGACTTCAGTAATGAGCTTTATTCTATTCTCTTTGCAAATGCTTGAAAACATTTTTAGTCCCTCAATTCCCAAACCACGAAACGAATACGGTGAACTACGGGGCTTAAAAACGCCACCACGCATTATTTTAATATTATTTTCTACCAAATGTTTCGCAATAGTATTGATCTGCTCCTCGCTTTCAATGGCACAGGGTCCGGCCATAATACTTAATTCTCCGTCACCTATAAATGTTTTATCCCCCAAATCAATTACGGTTGGTTCAATTCTCCATTGTGATGAAACCAGCTTATATTGATCGGTAATTCTGAAAACATCACTTACTCCATTAATTCTGCCAAAAATACGCAGATCCACTTCCCTTTTTCCGTTGCACACATAGTATTGATTTTTCTCGGTCGTAACCCTTACAAAACCAAAATTATTTGCGCTTAATTGGTTTTCCACCAATGAATAATCGTGGTCGGTCAGATTTGGTTTTAATTGAATTATCATTATATTTTATTTAAATTGTGAAACAAATGCACTTATTCTTTCCTGATCCATGTTCTGTGGTTGCGAAATAAATTCAACAAAGGCGGTTCCAATAATTCCTCCGCAGGTATTTTTGGTCGCTTTATCAAAGGTTTCCTTGTTTTTAATTCCAAAGCCTGTAATGACTTTGTTCCTCAGGTTCAGATTTCTTAAATTTCCCAGATAGTTCCCCTCTTCCTTTTTCTCATAGCCTGTTGTTGCCGAAGACGATACAGCGTAAAGAAACCCTGAACTTAATTCATCCAATTTTTGAATGCGTGCGCTGGAAGTAGTGGGACATATCAACTTTACATTTGCCAAACCATGTTTATTACAAAGCTCAGCAAACTTTCCTTCAAAAGGAGCATCGGGAATTATAAATCCATCCAAACCACATTTGATCACGTGATCTATTATTTTTTCAATGCCAAATTGCAATACCTGGTTATAATACCCCATTAATAAAATAGGAATTTGCACTTCTTTGCGAATTGCAGACAGTTCATCAAAAATTCCGGCAATAGTTGTTTTATTTCCTAACGCGACAGCAGAGGCATGTTGAATAACGGGACCATCGGCCAAGGGATCGCTCGATGGAATTCCAATTTCGATCATGTCAACACCCGCTTTTTCAAGCATCGCACACGTTTGCTTTATCGCTCCTTGCTTTGGATACCCTGCTGTAAAGAATATCGAAACAACCTTTTCCTTCTTATCTAATATTTGTTCTATTCTTTTCATGGATTTTCTTGTTCTTGTTTCATGTGTCTTGTGTCTTGTGTCTAATCTATCATTACATCTCTCCAATCCTCATACTTATCCAGATCCTTATCTCCCCTACCCGACAAACAAATAACCACAACATCATCCTTTTTAAATTCTAGTTTTTTGAGCATTGCAAAAGCGTGACCCGATTCAATTGCCGGGATTATACCTTCATATTTCACTAATTCAAACGCGGCTTCCATAGCTTCAAAATCGTTCACCGGAAAATATTTTGCTCTTTTTATACTGTGCAAATAACTATGCATAGGTCCAACACCGGGATAATCGAGTCCGGCTGAAATACTGTGTGGCTCTACTATTTGCCCATCCTCATCCTGCATTAAATACGAATACGAACCGTGCAAAACCCCTGGTTTACCGATGGTAAGTGTTGCCGCGGTCTTCGTTGTTTTAATTCCTTTTCCACCGGCTTCGGCTCCAATTAATAGAACAGACTCATCTTTAATGAAATCAAAAAAAATTCCTGTAGCATTGCTTCCACCACCAACGCAGGCAATAACGTGAGTGGGTAGAGGGTTACCCGTTTGTATTTTCAATTGCTTTTTTGTTTCAATACTTATGATGGATTGAAAACGTGCAACCATATCGGGATACGGATGCGGACCAACCACTGATCCGATGACATAATGTGTTTCCAACGGATTATTGATCCAATAACGAATAGCTTCATTTGTTGCGTCCTTTAAGGTTTGTGAACCCGACTCCACTTCGATCAATGTTGTACCAAGCATTTTCATACGCAAAACATTTGGTTGTTGACGCTGAATATCCTTTTTTCCCATAAAAACGGTGCAGGGCAAATTTAATAAAGCACAAGCTGTGGCTGTTGCAACACCATGTTGCCCGGCACCTGTTTCAGCAATAATGTGTTTCTTATTGAGACGTTTTGCCAATAAAACTTGTCCGATCGCATTGTTAATTTTATGTGCACCTGTATGATTCAGGTCCTCCCGTTTCAAATAAATATTCGTGTTATACTTTTCAGATAAATTCTTTGCAAAATATAAAGGGGTTGGGCGACCGACATAATCTTTCAAAAGCAATTCATACTCCTGTTTGAAAACCGGATCGCCCATGATCTGTAAATAGGAATTTTGCAGTTCCTCTACATTGCGGTGCAAAAGTTCGGGAATGAAAGCTCCACCGAAATCACCATAAAAACCTGTTGCGTTTGGATTCATTGTATTGATCTTATAAAATTTTGTAACCTATTAATATCTTTTATTCCGGGGCTTAATTCAAATCTCGAATTAAGATCAACTCCGTAAAACATTTTATTCAATTTAAGTTTATTGATCATATTAGCGTCATCGGGACCAATTCCTCCTGCCAACATAAAAGGATGAGGAAACCTGATATTTTGCAAATTATTTAGTTCAAAATGTTTTCCTGAACCACCGTAATTTTCATCCATATTATCCAGTAAATAATAATCTACACAATTTTCATATTTGTTAATCAATTCCTGTAAATTTTCAGCATTACCATTCAAGGCTTTAATTACAAATGCCTTTTCACGCAATTGGCTGCAAATATCAGTCGATTCGTTTCCATGAAGCTGTATTCCTGCTAAATTTAATTTTTCAGCTGTGTCTAAAATTACATTCATTTTTTCATTCACAAAAACACCGATAGTTTGAACATGTTTTATTTCTTTCATTATTTTCTCAATTTCTTTCAGGGTTGCAAAACGTTTACTGGGTTCATAAAAAATAAAACCCATCATAGAAGGCTTGAGTTTTGCAACCTCCAGCGAATTCGCCAACGAATTATTTCCACATATTTTTACTGCTACGGCCATTTACAAAAGTGCTGATGCGGGTTTACCAATAAATTCACTTACGCCAATTTGTTTGCAAAGATCAGCGCATGTTTTTGCAGGATCGCTAGAACGCATGAATTTTGTTCCCATTAAAAATCCTGTGAATCCGTTTAAGCGTAATTTTTCTATCTCGTCTGCAGATGAAATCCCGCTCTCGGCCACAAGGATTTTACCAGCAGGAATTCTCTTCTTTAAGTCAATCACTCCCGAAAGGTCTTCACGCATAGTACTTAGGTTTCTTGAATTTATTCCCACCAAAGCATGTGCCGGCAATATCTTTTCAGTTGTAGCCTCGTCATCTACTTCAAACAATATTTCCAATTGCAGTTCTTTGGCACAATCGGTTAATTCAAGAATTTGTGCAGGACTTAAAATTTTTGCGATCAATAAAATTGCATCGGCACCTATGGCTCTTGATTCAAAGATCTGAATAGGATCAATGATAAAGTCCTTGCGTAAGATCGGACAATAATTAAATTTTCGTGCCAACACCAAATCGGCTGATGAGCCTTTAAAAAATTCGGGTTCGGTAATAATGCTTAAGGCCGAACAACCTAAACGCATATACCCTACGGTTACTTCGTCAACTTTCGCATAAGCATTTAACATACCTTTTGAGGGCGAACAACGCTTAAACTCGGCAATTATACCATTCTTGTTTTGCTTCAAAATATACTCTTGTAACGAAACGGTTGGTGAATGGAATAGATCCGAACCTTCAAAATATTTTATCTTGTACTTTTCTTTTAGCGTTTG
>JAYUZA010000339.1:0-2029 GCA_043752145.1 Flavobacteriales bacterium | reverse complement strand
TTGATAAAGCCGTTTTTGGTGGTCCCCGGGTTGATTTCAGGCGTGTTGAATTTGGTGATGGTAAATTAGATTTTACCCGAACTGATTTTGGTGATGGTGAAGTGAATTTTGAAGAAACAGAGTATGGTAAAGGACGAAAGAACTTTAAACGTGCCGTTTTTGGAAGGGCCCATGTTTCATTTGAGTTGGCGAATTTTGGCGAGGAAGAAGTTAATTTTGAAAATGCTGAATTCGAAAAAGGCAAACTTTCATTCTTTAAATCAATTGCCGGAACCATTTCGTTTAAAAATTGTCAGTTAAATAATTATCTCGATCTGCGCGTTGAGAGCTGTGGTCTCATTGATCTGTCCAATACCATTGTTAAGGATATTATTGACATGAAACCCGGATTTTCACAAGTTGTTATAAAGGAATTGAATTTAACAGGAGTTCGAAATCTAGGAAAAATATTTATCGACTGGCGCGAGAATAATGTATATGATCTAATTGCCAATCAAAAGGACACAACATTTGCACAAAAGGCCGACCAGTTCAGAACACTTAAGGAGGACTTTAATTCAGAGGGAAGATACGATGACGAGGACAAAGCCTATGTTGAGTTCAAACGATTTGAATTATTGTCGTATAAGGAGAACGGTTTAAAAAATAAAAAGGGCAAGGTTAAAGTCTACCTGAACGTGTTTTTTCAAAACCTTATTTTCGACCGCATGGGATTATATGCTACCAATCCGCTTAGGGTGTGGGCCAGCATGATCATTGTGTACCTTATTTTTTCATTCTTGTTTTTTATATTTCCATACATTGGCGGTGGAGCAATTGTTAACGGCTTAAGTCCCGAGAATGTTGAGCCCATGCATAGTTTTTTTCTGAGTTTATATTATAGCGCCATAACATTTTTTACCATTGGGTATGGCGATTATTTTCCTTATGGACCTATGCGATGGCTTGCTTGCGTTGAAGGTTTTTGTGGTGTATTTATGATGAGTTATTTTACGGTTGCTTTTGTTCGAAAAATTCTTCGTTAAACATATGTGGCGTTATTTTTTCCTTTTGAACTTATTATTTGCAATGCAGGCAAATGGCCAGGATACAACAAAAAAGAATCCGCTTACATTTTCCGGCTATGTTGAGGTGTATTATAGCTATGATTTAGGAAACCCCGATAATCATGAACGTCCATTTTTTTTTTATAATTTTAATCGCCATAATGAATTGAATTGTAATCTAGGGTTTTTAGATGCAAATTATGCAACCGAAAAAGTGCGTGCCAATTTTTCACTCATGGCAGGAACGTATGCTCAGTATAATCTGGCAGCCGAGCAGGGCTTGCTTAAGAACGTTTATGAAGCTAATGCCGGTTTTAAACTTTCTAAAAGTAAAAATATTTGGCTTGATGCAGGTATAATGCCTTCGCATATAGGTTTTGAGAGTGCTATTGGAAAAGATTGTTGGACATTAACAAGAAGTTTATGTGCCGAAAATTCTCCTTATTATCAATCAGGAATTAAGTTGTCTTATGTTTCTCCAAATGAAAAATGGCACATGTCGGTTAAATACCTTACGGGTTGGCAACGTATCCAACGGGTTCCGGGAAATCACACACCGGCAGGAGGAACGCAAATTGGATTCAAACCAAATTCAAAAGTTACATTGAACTGGTGTACGTATGTGGGCAATGAAATGCCTGATACCTTAAAGGCATGGCGATACTTTAGTCATTTGCATGGTGTTTTTCAATTAACAGAAAAATTTGGTATTACAGCCGGATTTGATATTGGCACGCAGCAACACCGTGATAGTTTACTTAAAATTGACGGTGTGTCGCAATGGTATACGCCCGTTATAATGATGCAATTCAAGGTAAATGATAAAGTACGGCTTGCCGCACGTGGAGAATATTATTCAGATGAGGATGGTGTTATTATTCCTACAGGAACAGAAAATGGATTTAAAACAATTGGGTATTCATTGAACCTTGACTATTTACCTGCAGAAAATGTGATGTTGCGTTTTGAGGGTAGGGGAATGG
>JAYUZA010000338.1:0-13223 GCA_043752145.1 Flavobacteriales bacterium | reverse complement strand
ACCGTAAATGAACACGTGGCCGTATTACCACTACCATCAGTGGCAATAAACGTTACAGTAGTAATTCCTACAGGAAATAATGATCCGCTTGACAAACCCGCAGTTTGTGTTAAAACTAAACCGGGACAATTATCGGTTGCAGTAGGTGACGCCCAGGTTACCGTTGCTCCACAAGTTCCTGCATTGGTATTCATGCTTATATTTCCGGGGCATGAAGTAAATACAGGTAACTCGCTATCTGTTACTGTAACGGTGAAGGAACATACGCTGTTATTACCACTTGCATCTGTAGCGGTGAAAGAAATGTTTGTAACACCAATAGGAAATGTTGATCCGCTTGGGAAACCGGCTGTTTGTGTTACAACCAATCCAGGACAATTATCAGTTGCTGCAGGCGCGACCCAACTCACAACTGCCGAACAGTTTCCGGGTGTGTTTCCTACGGTTATGTTTGCAGGACACGAGGTGAAAATCGGAACCTGAACATCGGTAACGGTAACAGTGAATGAACAAAGTGTTGCATTACCACTAGCATCGGTTGCGGTATATGAAATTGTTGTAACACCAATAGGGAATGATGAACCACTTGGTAAACCTGCTGTTTGTGTTAACATCAATCCGGGACAGTTATCTGTTGCAAAAGGAGCAATCCATGATACGGTTGTATTACAAAAACCGGGTGTTGTATTTACAGCAATATTTGCAGGACAAGAACTAAATACCGGTAATTGATTATCGATAACGGTTACCGTGAACGAACAGGTAGAAACAAGTCCGTAAATATCGGTAGCGGTATAAACCACATTTGTTACACCAACCGGAAAAGCCGATCCACTTGGCAAACCACTAGTTTGTGTAAGAATAACACCTGCACAATTATCTGTTGCATTTGGCGGGATCCAGTTGGCAATGGCACTACACAATCCAGGAGTATTATTTACAATAATATTTACAGGACATGAAGTGAAAACTGGAGGTTCAATATCGGTTACGGTAACGGTGAACGAGCATACGCTTGTATTTCCATACGCATCGGTAGCAGTGAACGAAACGTTAGTAACACCAATAGGGAAAGTTGAACCGCTGGCAGGACCCACTGTTTGAAGTAATGTTACACCGGGACAATTATCAGAAGCAGCGGGTGCCGGCCAGCTAACTACAGCTCCGCAAATACCCGGATTATTATTTGTTGAAATATTTATCGGACATGAAGTAAATGCCGGAGGCTGATTATCGGTAACAGTCACACTAAATGAACAGGTAGCCGTATTTCCTCCCGCATCAGTTGCAGTATAAACAATGTTGGTTGTTCCAATAGGAAAACTTGAGCCGCTTGGTAAACCAGCTGTTTGAATAAACGAAACACCTGCGCAGTTATCGGTTGCAACAGGAGCAACCCAACTTACAACTGCACTGCAAGATCCCGGAGTATTGTTTACTGAAATATTTACAGGACATGAAGTAAATACTGGAGGCTGTACATCGGTAACTGTAACGGTGAAGGTACATACGCTAACGTTACCACTTGCATCGGTTGCGGTGAACGTTATAGTAGTTGTTCCAACTGCAAACGTAGAGCCGCTGGACGAACCTGCAGTTTGTGCAACTACAAGTCCCGGACAGTTATCAGTTGCAGCAGGAGCAACCCAACTTACAACAGCACTACACAAACCCGGATTTGCAGAAACCGTAATGTTAGAAGGACATGAAGTAAATACCGGCAATTGATTATCCACAACTGTTACCGTAAATGTGCATACTGAAGTGTTGCCCACAGCATCGGTAGCAGTATAAGCAATGGTAGTAACACCTATTGGAAACGAAGATCCGCTTACCGGTCCACTGGTTTGTATAAGCGATGTTCCGGCACAATTATCACTTGCAACAGGAGCAGGCCAGCTAACAATTGCACTGCACAATCCAAATGCGTTGGTTACAACAATGTTTGAAGGACAAGAAATAAATGCAGGTGGTGCGTTGTCAATTACAGTTACGGTAAAACTACAAATACTGCTGTTTCCATTTGCATCGGTTGCGGTAAACGAAATTGTTGTAACGCCTACCGGAAACGATGAACCACTTGGAAGACCAGCAGTTTGTGTTAGCGTCATGCCCGGACAATTATCAGTTGCAACCGGAGCAACCCAACTTACCACCGAAGAACAAATTCCCGGAGAAGTGTTAACAATAATGTTGGAAGGACAAGAAGTAAATGTTGGAACCTGATTATCGCTTACTGTAACGGTGAAGGAACACACGCTGGAATTTCCGTATGCATCAGTTGCAGTGAACGAAACATTTGTTAAACCAACCGGAAATGCTGAACCCGAAGGAAGACCTGCTGTTTGTGTAATGGTAACGCCAGGGCAATTATCATTTGCAGCAGGAGCAACCCATGTTACAATTGCACTACACAAACCGGGATTACTGTTAGTCGAAATATTTGCCGGACAAGACGTAAATGTAGGAACCTGATTATCGGTAACAGTCACAGAAAATGAACAAACTGCACTATTTCCACTTGCATCAGTTGCGGTGAACGCAACATTTGTAACACCAATCGGGAAAGCCGACCCTGAAGATAAACCTGAAGTTTGCGTTAATATAACACCTGCACAGTTATCACTAACGGCAGGAGCCGGCCAACTTACAATTGCATTACACAAACCGGGATTATTATTAACTGAAATACTTGATGGGCACGAAGTAAATACCGGTAATTGATTATCGGTAACTGTAACAGTAAACGTACAGGTTGTAACATTGCTTGAAGCATCCGTTGCGGTAAATGTAACAGTGGTTGTTCCCAAAGGAAATGCCGATCCCGATGGTAGTCCTGCAGTTTGATTAATTACTAAACCTGCACAGTTATCGGTCGCAGCGGGAGCTACCCAGCTTACCACAGCACTACATAAACCCGGATTATTATTGACGTTAATATTTGCCGGACAGGAAGTGAACGTTGGCACCTGATCATCGGTAACCGTTACAGTAAATGAACAGAAAGATACATTTCCATTTACATCAGTTGCCGAAAAAGAAACGTTGGTCGCTCCTATTGGAAAAACAGAGCCGGATGATAAACCGCTAATTTGAGTAATGACAACACCGGGACAATTATCACTTGCAATCGGGGCTAACCATGAAACAAATGCACCACAAACTCCGGGATTATTGGTTAATGAAATACTTGCAGGACACGAAGAGAACACAGGTAATTGATTATCGGTAACTGTAACGGTGAACGAACATACGCTTGTATTGCCGCTGGCATCGGTCGCAGTGAATGAAATATTTGTAACACCTATAGGGAATGTTGAGCCGCTAGGCAAACCTGCCGTTTGCGTAAGGGTACTTCCCGGACAATTATCGCTTACAACCGGAGCAAGCCATGAAACTATTGCATTGCAAGATCCCGGTGTATTGTTTACCGAAATATTTGCAGGACACGAAGTAAATACCGGAAGTTGATTATCAATCACTGTAACGGTAAATGCACAAATTGCAGTATTGCCTACTCCATCACTTGCCGTAAATGAAATATTCGTTACACCAACGGGGAATACCGATCCGCTTGGTAAACCCGATGTTTGCGTAACGGTTAACCCCGGACAGTTTTCAAAAGCTACCGGAGCTACCCAGCTCACAACACTTCCACAAGTTCCCGGAGCGTTATTAACAGTAATATTTAACGGACACGAAGTAAATACAGGAGCTTCATTGTCATTAACGGTAATTGTAAATGAACATATGCTGCTATTGCCTACCGCATCGGTGGCGGTATAGGAAACCGTGTTAACACCCGGGGGGAAACTTGACCCGTTAAATAAACCTGACGATTGCGTAACCGTTACACCGGGGCAGTTATCACTTGCCGTTGGATTTACCCATGTTACCGGAACGTTACATAAGCCGGGTGAAGTAGAAACAGTAATGTTGGCCGGACAACTTGTAAACACAGGTGTTTCTCCGTCATTCACAGTTACCGTGAATGAGCACGTTGAAACATTTCCATTTACATCGGTCGCTGTAAAAACAATATTACTTGTTCCGATTGGAAAAAACGATCCGCTTGACAAACCTGTTGTTTGCATAAGTGTAGCAATGCCGCAATTATCATTTGCTGCCGGAGCTACCCATGTTACCACAGCACCACATGAACCCGGTGTATTCACTACCGAGATATTGGCCGGGCAAAATGAGAAAACAGGCAATTGATTATCGTTAACCGTTACTGTGAAAGAGCATGTTGCAGTATTACCCGCAGCATCTGTTGCTACATAGGTTATAGTTGAAGTACCCACTGAAAAAGTAGATCCGCTTACCGGACCGGCTGTTTGGGTAACGATAACACCGGCACAGTTATCTGTTGCCGTAGGTGCCGCCCAGGTAATAACAGCATTGCATAACCCTGCGGCCGTTGGTGCTGTAATGTTTAACGGACACGTAGCGAATACGGGGAGTTGAGTCTCATTAACTGTAACATTGAAAGAGCAAGTGGTTGTATTCCCATTTACATCGGTTGCCGAAAAAGTATTGGTGGTTACACCCGTAGGAAAAGCCGAACCGCTGGGCAAACCTGCAGTTTGAACGATCACTAAGCCGGGACAGTTATCTGTTGCCGTTGGTGCAACCCACGAAGCCACCGCTGTACATTGCCCCGGATCATTTGGTAATACTATGCTTGACGGACAAGAAGTAAACACAGGTGTTTCGGCATCATTCACCGTAACTGTAAATGCGCAAATGGTGGCGTTACCCGAAGCATCAGTTGCTGTAAACTGAATATTGGTTGAGCCTATGGAAAAAAAGGAACCACTTACCAAACCAAGTGTTTGTGCAAGTGTCATTCCCGAACAGTTATCACTAGCCAAAGGTGCGGGCCAGTTCACAACCGCTCCGCACGTGCCTGGATTATTAAGTACAGTTATGCTTGAAGGACATGAAGAAAATACAGGGAATGTATTATCATTGACATTCACCGCAAAAGTACAATTGGCAGTATTGCCGTTTACATCGGTAACCGTGATGGTAACATTTGTTGTACCCAATAATACTACCGTTCCGATAGCAGGGGTTTGGGTAATTGTTAATCCACCGGGACCGCAATTATCGGTGATGGTACTTAATACTATATAATCGGGAAGTGTAAAATCACACGTGGCTGAGGCCAATACGTTTTGTACCGGGGGACAAATTACCGATGGAGGCGTATTATCAAACGTAATAGTAACCGTATCTGCAAATCCTTCACACGGAGGAAAAGGAGAATTTGTAACAGTCCATATAAAAACATTTGGACCAATACCCAAACCCGTTAGTGTAGAAGTTGGAGATGTTGGTGTTGTTATAGTTCCCGTACCCGAAAGTAGAGTCCAAACACCGGTTCCGTAAAACAAACTATTTCCTGCTAATGTTGCGCTATTCACACAAACGGTTTGATCAGAACCCGCAAGTGCAAGATCACTGAAAACACATTTTGTTTGTGTATAGGTAACGAAGCTAGAGCCCGGCATTGTGTTCACATAGGTGGCTTGCACCCATTCAGCATCTCGCCTTACATTGTGCACACGCGCTTCGTCAAAATCGGCATCAATATCACGACCTGTAAATTGAATATCACGACCAATTGATAAAAAAGAAGACGTTCCACCGGTTGGTGCTGTTGCATATATAACAGGTGCTCCGAGTAAAACACCGTCAAAATAAAATCTTACCTCTAAAGATGCGTTGTTTCGAACAGCCGCAACATGATGCCAGGTACCAACCGTTGGTGTGGTAGGAACAGTTGATAACATTGTCACATCATTTGCTGCCGGACCAAATTCATGGTACATCCGCAAGTGATTTGTGCTTACTGCTCCTCCTACATAATTCAACGAAAAACAAGCATTGGTTGCCAATGTTTCTCCATTAGCTCCCACAACCATTATCATATTATCAGTTGCCGTTGCCTGCAATGCACTCTCCATATTAACCCAGGTTTCCATGGTAAGATCACCTGTAATTTGCATCAATGGATTTACCGGATGTGTCATTGACTGCGCTGTTTCTATATCCTGACCATTGGCAGCAATAGCCGAAAGTTGATTTGTTGTACCGGCATTTGTAAGGTTGATAGCATTAGCCGTTGCATCAAGCAGGTCATTGTGTAAATGCCAAACACCAACGTATCCTGCATTCCATGTTGAAGTTGAGGAAGGATCGGTCACGGCAGTTGGATCTCCAAAATACATGTATAAATTTGTGTTCACTGTTGAACTAACAACAGGAACTTTTACCCACATAACTACTGACCCTGTAACCGGATCATACGATTCAATTTGATGCGGAATAATTGTATTTCCATCCGAACTCGTGAAAATAATATCATATCCAAGTAAGCTCTCAACATATCCTCCATTGGTTGTATGCCGCAGATCATTATCAGTTATGCGAACCAAAACCGGAAAATCAAAAAGATTTCCTGTGCCTGCGGTGATCTGACTTTCTTGTGTTGTAAGGATCTTGTAATAATTATAACCCGGAGGAGCTGCTAATGCAGGGAGAGATAAGAAAATAAATACAAGAATGGAAAGTACACGCGATTTAAGACACCCGAAAACAAGCATCGTAATTTTAAAAACTTCATTCCTTAATTTGAAAAAAGCAGTAGAAAATTTTTGCGCAACAAACATCTTCCGGCCCTACTTAATTAAATTTAAGGTAAATCGATTTAGTTCAAACCTAGTCATAATTAAACAAATATAGCACTAAAGCGCTCATAATCTTTACGATAGGGCTACTATTAGACTAAATCGTTGTTTTGAGCTATTAATGATGTATCAACGAAAAGCGATAATTGAACTAAAAAGTGCTGAATTATAAATATAATTAACTGATAATAAAATTATTAAAAATAAAAAAGGATGGCCAAATGACCATCCTTTCACAGATTCTATAATTTAAAAATTACTCGCTTTTTTCCTCGGTAGCTGTGCTGTCGGCATCTTTGGCTTCAACCTTTTTGGTAGCTCCGCCCTTTTTAGCACGACCTCTACGCGTTGTTTTAGCTTTCTGTTCGCTCTTGGCGTTGCTGTAAATTTCATTGAAATCAACCAATTCGATCATACACATTTCAGCATTATCACCCAAACGATTTCCGGTTTTGATTATACGTGTATAACCACCGTTACGCTCAATAATCTTTGGTGAAATAACTCTGAAAAGTTCGCTTACAGCAAATTTATTTCCCAAATAGCTGAACACAGTTCTGCGATTGTGTGTTGTATCATTTTTTGATTTTGTGATCAAAGGTTCAACATACATACGCAACGCTTTTGCTTTCGCTACAGTTGTAAAAATACGCTTGTGTAACATCAATGATCCCGCCATGTTTGACAACATTGCAGCTCTGTGCTCTTTTGTGCGACCAAGATGATTATCTTTTTTTCCGTGTCTCATTTTTCAATTCTTATAATGTTCTTCAATATTCTTTATAAACTTTTAAAACTAGTCTTTGTCAAGTTTGTATTTCGCAACGTTCATTCCGAAATGCAAGCCTTTAGCTTCAACCAGGTCTTCTAATTCCGTCAATGATTTTTTACCAAAGTTGCGGAATTTCAATAAGTCGTTTTTATTGTATGCTACAAGTTCACCCAATGTTTCAACATCAGCCGCCTTTAAGCAATTCAATGAACGAACCGAAAGGTCCATATCAACCAATTTGGTTTTTAATAATTGACGCATGTGCAATGAAGTCTCGTCAAATTCTTCTTCTTCTTTCTTGTCTTGCGCATCTAACGTAATCTTCTCGTCAGAGAATAACATGAAATGATGAATTAGAATTTTTGCAGCTTCTTTCAACGCTTCCTTTGGATGAATTGAACCATCTGAAGTAACGTCCATCACTAATTTTTCGTAATCCGTTTTTTGCTCAACACGGTAATTTTCAATTCCGTATTTTACATTCTTGATCGGTGTAAAAATTGAGTCAACAAAAATAGTTCCGATAGGAGCTGAATTTGTTTTATTTTCTTCGGCAGGAACATAACCACGACCTTTTGCTATAGCAATTTCAAGGTTAAGGCTTGTGCCTTTTTCCATGTTGCAAATTACAAGATCAGGGTTCAATACCTGGAAACCTGAAGTAAATTTACCTATGTCACCGGCTGTAAAGCTGTCCTGACCTTTGATATTAATTACTACATGTTCGGTATCGGTATTGTTAATTTGACGCTTAAAACGAACTTGTTTAAGATTCAAAATAATATCAGTTACATCCTCAATAACACCTTTTATAGACGAGAACTCGTGTTCAACACCTTCGATCTTTATAGAAGTAATTGCAAAACCTTCTAATGAAGAAAGTAAAATTCTTCTTAGTGCATTGCCTATGGTAATACCATAACCAGGTTCAAGCGGACGGAATTCAAATTGTCCCGACATGTCGTCAGACGTGATCATGATAACCTTGTCAGGCTTTTGAAAATCAAGTATAGCCATTGTTTTTTCTTATTTAATTATTTAGAATATAATTCGACAATTAATTGCTCCTTTATGTTTTCAGGAATATGTGTGCGTTCAGGCATTTGAAGGAAAGTTCCTTTTTTCTCAGCCGGACTCCAATCCAACCACTCAAATTTGCTGGGGTTACCTGCAATTGAATTGTTGATAGCCTCCAGCGATTTTGAACGCTCACGAATTTCAATAATATCACCTGCCTTTAATGTATAGCTTGGGATATTGATGACTTCACCATTTACAGTGATGTGACGGTGACCTACCAATTGGCGTGCACCCCTACGTGAAGGCGCAATGCCTAAACGGTAAACGGTATTATCCAAACGAGCTTCACAAAGTCCCAACAAGTTATGACCGGTAATACCTTTCATACGTGCTGCTCTTGAAAACAGGTTCGAGAACTGACGCTCAAGAATACCATACGTATACTTTGCTTTTTGCTTTTCCTGCAACTGAACAGCGTATTCGCTTTGTTTCATACGTTTCTTGTTCGGACCGTGTTGACCGGGAGGATAATTCTTTTTTTCAAGATATTTATCCGGGCCAAAGATTGGCTCACGAAACTTACGTGCAATTTTTGATTTTGGGCCTATATAACGTGCCATATAATTAAATCTTCAATTAAAAATTTTAAACTCTTCTTTTCTTTGGTGGACGACATCCGTTGTGCGGTAAAGGAGTAACGTCAACAATTTCGGTAACTTCAATACCTGAATTGTGTACTGCACGAATTGCTGACTCACGTCCGCCACCCGGTCCTTTAACATACGCTTTTACTCTGCGAAGTCCGTTTTCAAACGCTTCTTTAGAACAATCTTCCGCAGCAACTTGAGCAGCATACGGTGTGTTCTTTTTTGATCCGCGGAATCCCATTTTACCGGCCGATGACCAGGAAATAACCTGACCACTGTTGTTGGTTAATGAGATAATGATGTTGTTGAATGTTGCATTTACATGCAATTGTCCAACAGAATCAACCACTACTTTCTTTTTTTTCTTTTTCTCGGTTGTTTTAGCCATAACCTTTTATCTGTATTCTATGTTTTACTATTTAGCTGCAATTTTCTTATTGGCAACAGTCTTACGTTTTCCTTTACGGGTACGAGCGTTGTTTTTTGTTCCTTGTCCACGAACTGGTAAACCAACACGGTGACGAACACCACGGTAAGCTCCGATGTCCATTAAACGTTTAATGTTTAACTGAACTTCTGAACGAAGCGCACCTTCAACTTTGGTTGTTTCGTTGATCACATTACGAATTTTCGTAATCTGATCATCGTTCCACTCGTTTACTTTGATGTTTGCGTCAACACCTGCAAGTTTTAATAACTCGCGCGATTTGCTACGACCAATGCCGTAAATGTAGGTTAGCCCTACTTCGCCTCTTTTGTTTTTTGGTAAATCAATACCTGCAATCCTTGCCATAGTTTAAAAAATATTATTATCCCTGACGTTGTTTAAATTTCGGGTTCTTTTTGTTAATCACATAAAGTTTTCCGTTTCTGCGAACTATCTTGCAGTCCACTGAACGTTTTTTAATTGATGCTCTTACTTTCATCTGTTCTGTTATTTATATCGTAATGTTATTCTTCCTTTATTCAAATCGTAGGGCGAAAGTTCAAGTTTCACCTTATCACCGGGTAATATTTTAATGTAGTGCATCCTCATTTTACCCGAAATGTGTGCAATAATTACGTGTCCATTTTGCAATTCCACTCTAAACATTGCATTTGACAATGCTTCTAAAATAGTTCCGTCCTGTTCAATATTTGCTTGTTTCGACATCCTATTTTTTTATTGTGTTACTGCCGGCATGGCCATTCCACGTCCTTTAATTCGTCCCTCTTTCATCAAGCCGTCATATTTTTTGTTGATCAAATGTGTTTCAATTTGTTGTAACGTATCCAGTACAACACCCACCATGATCAATAACGAAGTTCCTCCAAAGAAATAAGCAAAGTTTTGCTTGATCCCTATCATCATGGCAAACGTTGGCAAAATGGCAACGCATGCTAAGAAAATTGAACCTGGTAACGTTATTTTTGAGATCAAGCTGTCAATGTATTCTTGTGTTTGTTTACCCGGTTTTACACCCGGTATAAACGCATTGTTACGTTTCATTTCCTCGGCCATTTGTTGTGGATTGAACACAATTGCCGTATAGAAATAGGTAAATACTATAATTAATACAGCAAAAAAGAAGTTGTACCAGAAGCCGAATGGATTCATGTTTAACCAATTTGTTTGTGTAGCTAAAGCAATGTATGATGGAATGAACATTAATGCCTGTGCAAAAATGATTGGCATTACACCTGCTGAATTTACTTTTAACGGTAAGTACGATCTGTTTCCTCCGTATTGACGGTTACCCTGAATACGTTTTGCAAATTGGAGCGGTATTCTTCGGGTACCCTGCACCAACATGATGGAGAAGATAATTACCAATAATAACATGACAATTTCAAGTAGTAAGATAACGAAACCACCGCTTTGGTTACGTGCTGCAAATTCCTGTAAAAATGCAGCTGGCAATTTCGCAATGATACCAACCATGATCAATAATGAAATACCGTTTCCGATTCCTTTATCGGTGATCTTTTCGCCCAACCACATAATGAACATTGTACCTGCTAAAAGAACCATTACAGCTAACCAAGGTGTAAAGCCAGCCGTTTTTGATTCGGCAGGAACCATGGTAGCTAAATATCCCGGAGCCTGAACCAAACAAATAAATATTGTAAGGATACGTGTCCATTGATTAATACGTTTACGTCCGCTTTCGCCTTCACGTTGCATACGTGCAATGGTCGGCACCGCTATACCCATTAATTGCATGATAATGGATGCCGAAATATATGGCATGATACCCAAGGCAAAAATGGAAGCTCTTGAAAATGCTCCTCCTGAAAAAATATCAATAAGTCCTGCTAAACCACCCGCCTGTGATCCACCGTCAAGCCCCGAGGAAGTAACTCCCGGAAGGATAACAAATGAACCAATACGAAAGATCAATAAGTACATAAGCGTATTTATGATCCTTGATTTTAATTCAGGAATGCTCCAAATATTTTTTATTGTGCGAATAAATCCTCTCATTCGTTCTGTCTAATTAAAGTGTTGTAGTCTCACCACCTTTAGCTTCAATTGCCGCTTTGGCAGTTGCTGAAAATGCGTGAGCAGTTATTTTCATTTTGGCCTTTAATTCTCCACGACCAAGAACTTTAACTTTATCTTTTTTAGCGATCAAGCCTTGTTTGTATAATATTTCAGGTGTAACTGCATCAAGGCCTTTTTTCTCGGCTAATTCCTGAAGTGTATCAAGGTTCACACCTTTGAACTCAACACGGTTGATGTTTTTAAATCCGAATTTAGGAACACGTCTTTGAAGTGGCATTTGTCCACCTTCGAAACCAATTTTACGCTTGTAATTTGCACGTGCTTTTGCTCCTTTATGTCCACGTGTAGATGTTCCACCACGTCCTGATCCCTGTCCGCGACCTAAACGTTTGTTAACTTTTGTAGAACCTTCTGCCGGTTTAAGATTTTCTAATTTCATTTTTTCTCAATTAAATATTTTCAACCTTAATAAGGTGTTGAACTTTTCTTATCATTCCCAAAATTTGAGGTGTTGCCTCTAACTCTGCAGTACCATGTACTTTTTTAATTCCAAATGCTTTTAAGGTCGCCTTTTGCTTTTGAGCACGATCAATTGCACTTTTCATTTGTGTTATCTTAACTTTTGCCATTGTAAGTATTATTATCCGTGAAATATTTTTTCTAAAGAAATTCCTCTTTGTTCAGCTACTGTATAAGCATCGCGCATATTTGACAAAGCGACAATAGTTGCTTTAACAACGTTATGCGGATTGGCCGATCCCTGACATTTTGCCAATACATCTTTAATTCCAACACTTTCTAAAACTGCACGCATTGCACCACCGGCAATTACACCTGTACCACTTGCTGCGGGTTTTAAAAATACTCGTGCTCCGGCAAACTCACCCCACATTTGGTGTGGAACGGTACCGTTAACAACGGGAACTTTAATTAAATTTTTCTTAGCATCATCAATACCTTTGGTAATTGACTCGGTAACTTCTTTTGCTTTACCTAAACCATGGCCAACAATTCCATTTTCGTTTCCAACAACAACAATTGCTGAAAAGGTGAATGTACGTCCACCTTTTGTTACCTTGGTAACACGGTTTACTGCAACCAATTTATCTTTTAATTCAAGATCAGCTGATTTTACTCTTTTTACAGTTTCTTTTGACATAATTTCTTTCTTAGAATTTTAATCCGTTTTCACGTGCCGCTTCAGCAAGTGCTTTCACACGTCCATGATAAATATAACCACCGCGATCAAAAACCACTTCTTTGATCCCTGCTTTAATTGCATTCTCAGCAATGATCTTTCCTACGGCTTTTGCCTGGTCGCATTTATTACCTTTTTGCAACGCTGTAATTTTTAGTGAAGCTGCTGATGCAACTGTTACTCCTTTTACGTCATCAATTATTTGAGCGTAAATTTGGCCATTACTGCGAAACACCGATAACCTTGGACGTACTGTTGTACCCGAAATTGTTTTACGGATACGTTTACGAATACGGTCTCTTTTTTCTGTTTTAGTTAATCCCATTGTCTTTTATTTTTTACCTGCAGCTTTTCCTGCTTTTCTTCTTAATTCTTCTCCTACGAACTTGATACCTTTTCCTTTGTA
>JAYUZA010000337.1:0-2033 GCA_043752145.1 Flavobacteriales bacterium | reverse complement strand
CTGTTGCCAACTATTTGATTACACATGGTGTTGACCCATTGAAAGTGACGGCCACAGGATATGGTGAGTCTGCACCGGTAGATACGAATAAATCAGATAAAGGTCGTGCACGCAACCGCAGGGTTGAATTTAAGGTTGAATTTTTGCAGTAGTTTAATGAATAAAACGCGAAAGTGTTTTAACTCGCACGGTCATTAAATTACTTAAATATTGTTTAGTAAATGGCAACCTTTTATGAGAAGGTTGCCATTTTACTTTTAAGTAACTTATTTACTTATTTTTGAAAGACAGGCCTTTTGTCTTTAAAGCATTTCGAAGCTTTGGAATAGTACTCGGACCCATACCATGTAATGCCGAAATTTCTTTTTCGCTGAATCGGGAAAGTTGTTGCAGGGTGTTTATTCCTTTGTTTTCCAAAGCACGGCGCGCAGGTGCTACAAGAAGCGAAAGAAAACTGTCTTTTGGTTTACGTTCTTCTTCACAAACCGGACAGGTGGGGCAGTCGCTACTTTTGTAGTATTTGTGACCTTTTGGACAAGTCTTCAAATTTTTTTTACTTTTTGCTTCTGCTTTTTCCAAATTTTCGTTAACCCTAAATTTTACAATTTTACTGACCAGGGTAAATGGAATAGGTTTGTCTATAGGAAATTGTATCGAACCCTTTGCGCCTTTATAAACAGATAGATCATTTTTAAACGCTTCAATTCCCGATGGTGCGGGATAAAACCCAATATGATTTTTAAAAGCGGCATAATGTACCAGATTTCCGTGAAGCACAAAAGTAGGGATCCCGTAATTAATTGTTTCTTCTGCTTCCGGTGCAGCTTTTTTAATCGTTAACCTCATTTGCTCCAACAGCTTTTGGGTGTCCTTTGGAAAACCTGCAATATATAAATCGATAGGGTTGGTTTTAGTTGCCATTTTATTTGTCCTTGTTCCCTTCGACTTCGCCTAAGAAAATGGGGTCAAAAGGGTTAACCATTATAGAATTAATAATTAAAAACCAAGCGACTTCCCCTGGTAAAAATCAAGAATCTTTACTTTAAAAACATAATCGTATTTGGCCTGTAGCAGGTCGGATTGTGCTTTTTGGAAATTATTTTTCGAAGCATTAAAATCAAAGGAATTAAGCATTCCCACATCAAATCGTTGTTGTGTATACTTAAATGTTTCTTTGAGCGCTTCTACCGATTTTTGTGAGGCTACATATTTTTTATATGCTGCGGCAGCATCGGCATAAGCCTGCTGTATCGATTTTAATAACTGGCTTTGAGTATTGAACAAGGTTAATTCGGCACTTTGTTTGTTAATTTTAGCACGACTAACGTTGTTGTGATTTTGGAAACCATTAAAAAGCGGAACGCTTAAATTAAAGTTAATCGATTTGTTTACGTTATCATTAAATTGATCAAAAAATGGAGTAGTGCGGCTATCAAATGAGTAAACAGGCTGAAAAACATCTTCGCCGCTAGCCGTGGTGGCTATGGGTTGCTGCCCGGTAATCCGGGGATTCGAAAAATCCTTCCTTAATCCTGAATAACCTGTACCAATGGAACCGGTAACTGAAAGGGAAGGGCTTATTCCTCCTTTAGCAACTGAAAGTTGTTTTTCCGAACTTTCCACCCTTAATTCCGCACTCTTTATTTGTGGCTGAGAAGTAAGTGCAGTAGAATATATTTGCGAGGGAGAACTATTCAGGAACACTTCACCGGGTAGATCCAGGTTGGGTTTTACAATTTTAAAATTGTTTACACTATCCAGGTACATTAATTGTATAAGACTAAGATACGAAAGATCAATTTGATTTTGGGCATTTACCTGTTGCAATTCTTCCGTGGCAATTTGCGCCTGCACATTTAACAAACCTTCTTTGGAAATACTTCCTGCATCATATAATTTTTGTGTACGCTGAAATTGCTGTTGAGTTATCGACAATTGATTGGTGGCAATATCGTGCTGTTCCTGCGAAAACAAAACCTGCAGATAAGCACCTGCAATCTGTAAGGCAATATCATTTCGCATTTTGTCTACAT
>JAYUZA010000336.1:0-2033 GCA_043752145.1 Flavobacteriales bacterium | reverse complement strand
CGACTCCATAAGTAAAAAATTATGATGGAGTTAAACATAAAAATTGAAAATATGAACAGGAATAAAATTGCATTATGGATCGTTTGTGGTGTTGTAGGAGGAGCTGCACTTGGCGGACTCTATATTTGGGCTACACAATCGCTTTGGAATTGGTTAGTTCCTCTCATATTTAAAGGTCCTGTTATTACCTTTTGGCAAACTGCCGGCTTAATGTTATTGGTTTGTATGTTCGGCTGGATCGGATTTGGCGGAGGTAAGAGTGGTTGTGGCTGCGGTGGCAAAAAATTTGGCCGCGGTCGCCACCATTGGAAAAGTAAATGGAACGATAAGTGGCAAAACATGAGCGATGAAGAAAAAGCAAAATGGAAAGACTCAATGGACTGTCGTAGCTAACAATAATATAAAGGTGTCTTTGGCGCCTTTATCTTTTTTAGCACTAATACATGAAGTGACGGAGTCATAAAAACGGCTGTTTTTTATAATTGATTATAACCTTCCATCACACATTTAACCAAAATATCGGTGAATTCCGAAAATTCTCGGTAAAAAATGACCTCCACTCAAAACCTGCACATACTTTTGTCTCAACATTAAAGATATGACACGAATTTTTTTACTACTCGCTTTTTTCGCATTCAATTTTACAGTGCTTGCGCAATCCAAATTTACGTTTTCCGGTTATATAAAGGAACAAAACACCGGTGAAGAAATAATTGGAGCAAGCATTCAGGTAAAAGGTCAGCAAATAGGAACAAGTACTAACGAGTACGGATTTTTTTCCATCACATTACCACAAGCCAAATACACTTTCTTAATAAGCTCATTCGGCTCAACAACAATTGAAGTTGAAATTGAATTGGATAAAAATCAAACACGCAACATCGACCTTTCGCCCGATGATGTTGTATTGAAGGAAGTAGAGATCGTTGACGACAAGAACAATCAAACCGTACAGGAAACACCCATGAGCATGCTTACGGTGGATATGAAGAAGATCAAAAAACTTCCTGCGCTTTTTGGCGAAGTGGATGTATTGAAATCAATTTCATTATTACCCGGAATACAATCGGCAGGTGAAGGGAACGCGGGATTTTATGTGCGCGGTGGTTCGGGCGATCAAAATTTAATTTTATTGGACGAAGCAACAGTATACAATGCTTCCCATTTATTCGGATTCTTTTCGGTATTCAACAGCGATGCTATAAAGGATATTGATATTTACAAAGGTGGAATTCCGGCACGCTACGGTGGACGATTATCATCTTTACTGGATGTGCGTATGAAAGACGGGAACAATAAAAAATTTAGCGGTAGTGGAGGATTGGGAATTATTTCAAGCAGACTAACATTGGAGGGACCTATTCAAAAAGATAAAAGCTCATTTATTATTTCGGGACGAAGAACATATGCCGATCTTTTTTTAAAACTCTCAAAAAAAGAAGATCTGAGAGATACACGCCTTTATTTTTATGATCTGAATGCAAAAGCAAATTACCGCATTAGCGATAAAGATCGTCTTTTTGTGTCGGGTTATTTTGGCCGCGATGTTTTAGCATTGGCTAATTTATTTGGTTTTGATTGGGGAAATGCTACCGGAACTTTGCGTTGGAACCACGTTTACAATCCTAAATTGTTTAGTAACATAACCGCCATTTACAGTAATTTTGATTACGGTATTAAGATAGATCTAAGCGAAACACAAAATTTTAGGGTCTCAAGTGGTATTGACGATGTTGGTTTAAAAGCTGATTTCTCTTATTTCCCTTCATCAAAACACACGCTTTATTATGGTGTACAATCGGTGTTTCATAAATTTACCATGGGCGAATTTGAACCTTTGCGTTCAACTTCAATTTTTACCGCTTCAAAATTACCGGCTAAATATGCTTTGGAATCGAGCGCTTATCTAGATCATAAATGGACCATTTCACCTGTATTTAATATTCGTTACGGTTTACGTTTCACCTTATTCAATCAAATGGGTAAATCAACCGAGTATAAATATTTTTGGATGGATAAATTCAATTTGATCA
>JAYUZA010000335.1:0-2038 GCA_043752145.1 Flavobacteriales bacterium | reverse complement strand
TTTAATGCGGGTGCAAAAAAGTCTTCTGCATCTTCGGGAATTGATTTACCTGTTATTTCAAGTTCACCTGTGTTTTTAAAAGTAATGCCAGGTGTTTTATCTGTTGCTGCTAATACTATTTCCTCCATCGTTTAACCAAATTAGCAAAAATTTTAAGTATGTTTTAAAAAATTAGTTAAACGGCCGTTTTAAGCCGATTAAACGGATCTTTAAAGGCTCATCAGGTCTTTAAAGCGCACCGCTTGGCGTCTTGAGATCTCAATTTTTTCAGCATTTTTAAGGGTCACCATTAAGCCTCCATTGAACCATGTTTCAATGCTTTGCACATAGTTAAGGTTAATGATGAATTTACGGTTAGCCCTGAAAAAAATTTTTTCATCAAGCCTGTCTTCAAGTGTATTAAGCGACTTTAAGATCAGGGGTTTTGAATCCTGAAAATATACGCGAACGTAGTTTCCTTCGGATTCAAAAACACGAATTTCGCTCAATTGAACAAACCAGCATTTTTCTCCATCCTTTAAAAAAATGCGGTCGTTTTCGGTCAACCGATTTGTTTGCGCTAAAATAATTTTTTCCTGTTTTTCGGCTTCCAGTCTTAGGATCTTTTTAACACATTCTTCTAAGCGTTCAGGCGTAACCGGTTTTAATAAATAATCAACGGCATTTACTTCAAATGCTTTCATGGCGAACTCATCGTAAGCAGTAACAAAAACTATACGTGGCGAAACGTCCAAGTCGTTGATGAGATCAAAACCTGTTTTACCGGGCATTTGAATATCTAAAAAAATAAGATCCGGATCATTGCGTTCAATGCTGCTTTTAGCTTCCATAGCATTGTTGCATTCGTCAACAATATTCAGTTCCGGAAATTTTTCCAAAAGCGATCTTAATTCTTTTCGCGCAAGGCGTTCGTCATCTACTATTATTGTTTTCATGTTTAGTGTGTTGTTCGTTTGTTGTTTGTAGTTCGTTCTTAGTTTTTCGGAATTCCCCTAATAACCAATAACTATTAACTTATTACCTTCTCGGGCCTGATCGGTATTTTTAATTCGCTGTATACTTTTCCATCTTTTTCGCTTAATTCCACAATGGCTTTTTTTCCGTAAAGCAGGCGTATACGTTTTATGGTGTTAAGTAAACCAATTCCGGGATAGGACTCTTCCTGTTTATTAAGTGAACCTGAATTAATGACCGAAACTAAATAAAATTCGCTGTCTTTTGTGGCCATAATTGTAACGGAACCGCCTTTTGGTAATTTTGAAATCCCATGTTTAATGGCATTCTCCACAAGCGTTTGCAACATCAATGGTGGAAATTTCATTTCATTTAATCCCGCATCAATGTCAAATTCAAAATCCAGTCGTTCTTCAAACCGCATTTTTTCAAGGAATAAATAATCTTTTACCAGTTCAAGTTCTTCTTTGAAATCGATAAAATTACGTTTACTGTACTGCAATGTACTACGCAAAAGCGTTGATAGTTTTGTAACAGCTGTTTTTGCAGTAGCGGGATTTTCGTCAATGAGCGCCCTAATGCTGTTCATGGAATTGAACATGAAATGCGGATTGAGTTGTGTGCGCAAATTATTCAGTTCAATTTCATTTCGCAAAGCAATAAGTTTTAATTCATGAATGAATTTGGTTCGCTGACGCTCAACAAACTGATAAAAAATATAAAGCATCAACCAAATAAGGTAGATCAGGATCCAGTTAATGAAATAAACCACCGCAATGGAGAATGTGAATTTGATCTCATCGTTTTGCAGGCTTAGAAACTGCGCAATAAAAATTTGGAGAACCGACTGTAAAATTGAACCGCCAAATAAAAGTCCCAGCAAATAAAGGATCTGTTGCTGAATAGGCTTTTCAATTAACTTGGTTTTAATGATGATGATGCGAAAGAGGTGTGAAACAAGAAAACCCGCAACAACAACAAGGGAAATCAACAGCGTACGATCGAAATTAATCTTACTTGTTGAATAATTGATGAACATGTTGAGCCCGAAAAAGAGACTCCATCCTGAGATCTGGCAAACCCA
>JAYUZA010000334.1:0-5486 GCA_043752145.1 Flavobacteriales bacterium | reverse complement strand
AACGGTGCACATGATGCTTGCGGTAGTATTGGTGATGAGTCAAATTAATTTACTCACCAAAGTGGTTCGTCCACGATTTAAAGTGAATGTAAGCCGAGGATTTAAGTTCATGTTATTTATAACAATTGTTTTAACCCTTGCGCAAATTGTATTAGGAACGCAGGTACGTCAACAAATAGATGCCATTGCATCCAATACAGGCGAGGAATATAGAGCATACTGGATAAATTTTACAGATATTAAATTTATTATTCACCGGTCAACTTCCATTGCGTTAGTGTTGATGACCTTGTTGCTTATGTTCATGAACACCCGCGGGCGTTACTCACTTTCGCTGTTGAACCTTGTTTTTATTTTAATGCTGGCCGAAGTTATTTTTGGGATCACCTTGAATTATTTGGGAATGCCAAAATTTGCGCAGCCTTGCCATTTACTTTTAGGCACATTAATTATAGGAGTACAGTATTATATTTATAAAAGATCTACTTCGCGTTAACCTGCCTGCCGGCAGGTAGGAAAAACGTCCCGCGTTACGCGGGACGTTTGCATTAAACCAAACGAACCAATTGAAACCAAATGCAGGAGTGTGTGATGTTGGGAATGCATTTGTTTTTTAGCTCTGCGTTAACCCTTCCGAGGTAAGCGCTATTGCAACTAAGGTGAAAAAGCCTAACACCAGTAGTGCGTAAATCAAACTCTTGTCCATAAAACATATTTTTAAAAAGTTAAAGGCAATTTTATAATTAACGTTGTTTTATACAACGATGATTGCAACTATAGTGAAAAAGCCTAACACCATAAATGCGTAAATACTACTTTTGTCCATGGCTTGTAATTTTTTAGTTAGTAATTGTAATTTTCTATATAAACGCTGCATGCATACTAAAAGTTATAGTGCGCTTGTATGATATTAATGGTAGAAACGGTTAAAAGTGACCCTTGCTTATTTAAATAATACCGTTAGTTTTGTAAACCATACCGATACTATAATGCTAAAGATTTCTCAAACACTTGACGGAAGTAATACTTTAACTGATGAAGTTCTGAAGGAAACGTACCATTCGGCAAACGGGGCGGTTCAGGAGTCGATGCACGTATTTATTAAGCATGGTTTATTAAGTTTTGACGCTTCTAAAACAGATATTGCAGTGTTTGAAATGGGCTTTGGAACGGGTTTGAACGTTTTAATGACCTTAATACACCAGCCAAAGCAGGTTTCGGTCTCCTACCAGTCGTTGGAAGCTTTTCCCGTTGACGTTACTATATTAAAGCAATTGAATTATGTGGGTTTAGCGAAGGACAAAGAAATGTACCATAAGATAGTTGAGGCACCATTTGGTGTGTGGAAACATTTGACCAATGGTTTTCTGCTAAAAAAAATAAAGGGCGATTTTAAAACGACTGAATTGAGCACCGGATTTTTTGACCTTATATATTATGATGCTTTCGGCCCAAAAATTCAGCCCGAACTTTGGACCAAGGAATGCATGCAAAAATGTTACGAGATCCTGAAGCCCGGTGGGATATTGGTTACCTATTGTGCCCAGGGCGAATTCAAACGCAATTTAAAGGCGGCAGGATTTACGGTTGAGGAGCTAAAGGGTCCGCCCGGCAAAGCCCAAATGACCAAAGGAAGAAAAGTTTGAAGTTTGAAGTTTGAAGTTTGAGGTTTGATTTTTTGTCTATATTTGTCTCATGATTACAAGGAACACAAGCAAACATCACCTCCATACACTGTTGAATTAACGGAGTAGGTGATTATATTATATAATGTTGAGCCCTCCATTGTGAGGGTTTTTTATTTTAGATTATTAATTGATAAGGTGACCACAGATTTGAGCAGATTTCTCAGATTGCACAGATTAAAAATGTTATCTGTGTAAATCAGTGTTAATCTGTGGCGCGGAGCGAAAGAAGATTAATTGGCGCACGGTAATAAATCAGCGTTAATTGTCACACGGTAATAAAATCTGCGATAATCTGCGATAATCTGCGGCAAAAGGATGCGGTGACGAAGTCACCGAAAAAAATAGCGGCTTTGCGCCTTTGCGAGAAATAAAACATCGCGCCTCCCTTGCTTCGCCATAGCGGCTACGCGAAGGCAAGTGCGACTCCGCGAGAAACAAGAAAAGTAGAAATTATGGAAAAACTAAAAATAGCAATTCAAAAATCGGGCCGGTTGAACGATGATTCAATTGATCTGTTAAAACAGTGTGGCATGTCGTTTTCCTCCGGAGGAAACAAGCTCATTTCATCGGTCAGTAATTTTCCGTTGGAAATTTTATTCCTGCGCGATGACGATATTCCGCAATACGTACAGGATGGTGTTGCCGATATTGGAATAGTGGGCGAAAATGTTTTGGTTGAAAAAGAAAAGAAAGTGGATGTTGCCGAAAAACTGGGATTTGGTAAATGCCGTTTGTCTATTGCCGTACCACGTGCTGCTGAATTTGGCGGAGCCTCTTTTTTATCGGGAAAAAAAATAGCCACTTCGTATCCGAAATTATTGACTAAATATTTGAAGGCAAATTCAATTAATGCTACCATTGAAGAAATTAGCGGATCGGTTGAAATAGCACCGGGAATTGGTTTGGCCGATGCCGTTTGCGACATTGTAAGTTCGGGCAGTACTTTATTGACCAACGGACTCAAAGAAGTGGAAACCGTTTTTTGGTCGGAGGCGGTATTGATCAAATGTCAAAAATTTAGTGCACAAAAGCTTGAAATTCTGGATAAACTTTTATTCAGGATAAGAGCTGTAAACAAGGCAAAAACCTGCAAGTATGTATTGTTGAATATTCCTACCGATAAAATTGAAGCTGTAAAGCAGGTATTACCGGGAATGAAAAGTCCAACTATATTGCCTTTGGCCCTCGAGGGCTGGAGCTCATTGCACTCAGTTATAAGCGAAGATGATTTTTGGTCGGTAATTGACAAACTAAAAAACATAGGTGCACAAGGAATTTTGATCGTACCAATTGAAAAAATGGTAATTTAGGAAAATAGGCGGAGCCTATTTTTGTTATCAGTTATTCGTTATTGGTTGTCGGGGGGTGTGGGTGTGATCTAAATAACGTGTAATTGGCTGTGGTTTAAGATCAATAATTAAATAAAATATTTTATAAATGAACATTACGATAAATCCTGATAGAAAAGATTGGCCAAAAATATTGGCAAGACCCACCGTTGACGTACAACAACTCGACAAAACGGTTAGTATTGTGTTTGACGAAATAAAATCGTTGGGCGATCGTGCCGTGCGCAAAAACACCAAGCAATTTGACGGTGTTGAAATAACCGAAATCAAAGTGAGTGAAGCTGAATTTGCCGAAGCCGAAAAATTAATTCCCAAAAATTTAAAGAATGCAATTGAGATCGCTAAGAACAATATTGAAAAATTCCATATTTCGCAACGCGATGAAGTAAAAATGATCGATACCGTTCCCGGGGTTACCTGTTGGCGCGAAAGTAAAGCCATTGAAAGTGTTGGATTGTATATTCCGGGTGGAACAGCACCTCTTTTTTCTTCGGTATTAATGCTAGGCATACCCGCACGTTTGGCAGGATGTAAAGAAATTATTGTTTGTTCGCCTCCCAACAAGGAAGGAAAAATTCATGCCGCCATTTTATACGCGGCAAAAGTTGCGGGTGTTACAAAAGTATTTAAGGTTGGCGGAATTCAGTCGATAGCTGCAATGACGTTTGGTACCGAAACCATTCCCAAAGTGCATAAAATATTTGGTCCGGGAAATCAATATGTAACTGCGGCAAAAAGATTTAGTTTAGCCAAAGGTATTGCCATTGATATGCCTGCGGGTCCATCGGAAGTATTGGTTTTGGCTGACGAATCGGCTGATGCGGATTTTGTTGCTGCCGATCTTTTAGCACAAGCCGAACACGGAACCGATAGTCAGGTTTTATTGGTAACCTTTACTGAAAGCTTTGCTAAAAAAGTAAATGAAGCGGTGTTGAGCCAGGTTAAAGAATTACCGCGCATGGCCATTGCCAACGAAGCCTTAAAAAATTCGCGCGTTATTATTGTGGGCGATCAAAAAACAGCCATTGATTTAATTAATTTTTACGCGCCCGAACATTTAATTATTTCGGTACGTGACGAAGGCGATTACATTGAAGAAATTGTGAATGCCGGTTCAGTATTCTTAGGTAATTATACACCCGAAAGTGCCGGTGATTATGCTGCAGGAACAAATCATACATTGCCTACCAGTGGATTCGCAAAGGCATACAGCGGTGTTTCATTGGATAGTTTTGTAAAGAAAATAACGTTCCAACGCATTTCTCCAAAAGGATTGCAGTCATTGGGACCCAGCATTGAAATTATGGCAGAGGCCGAAGGATTGCGCGCACACAAAAATGCCGTAACTGTGCGATTAAAAAAACTGAATAAAAACGATTGAAGTGGAAATTACTGATCTGGTTCGTCCATCCATTTTAAAATTAAAACCGTATTCAAGCGCTCGCGATGAATTTAAAGGCGAGGCTTCGGTTTATTTAGATGCAAATGAAAATGCGTTTGGCTCACCTTATTCCGAAAATTTTAATCGTTATCCTGACCCATTGCAGGTAAAATTAAAGAACGCGATAAGTAAAATTAAAGGTGTTCCTGCACAGCATATTTTTTTAGGAAACGGCAGCGATGAAGCCATTGATGTATTATTCCGTGTATTTTGTGAACCCGCCATTGATAATGTCATCATTTGTCCGCCAACGTACGGCATGTACAAAGTTGCAGCCGATATTAACAATGTAGAGGTAAAAGCCATAAATCTTACCAAAGCATTTGAATTGGATCTTTCGGAAATAATTAAGGCAGTGAATGAAAACACCAAAATGCTTTTTATTTGTTCGCCTAACAATCCAACTGGAAACATCATGCATTTTGAAGATGTGGAGTATTTGCTTAATAATTTTAAAGGAATTGTTGTAATTGACGAGGCGTATATTAATTACTCGCGTCAGCGTTCCTATATTCAACTATTGACCGAATACGAAAATTTGGTTGTATTGCAAACCTTTTCAAAAGCCTGGGGATTGGCAGGCGTAAGAATGGGGATGGCTTTTTCTACAACGGTCATTGTAGATATAATGAATAAAGTGAAGCCTCCTTATAATGTTAGTGAGCCAAGTCAGCAAATTGTGTTGGAAGCATTGGACAACATTAAAAAGGTGAACGATGAAATAAAAACAACTGTTGAAGAGCGAAATAAATTTGGGAAAAATTTAAGGGAGCAAAAATTGGCTCTAGAAGTTTATCCAAGTGAAGCTAATTTTATTCTGGCCAAATTTGCCGATGCAAATAAAGTCTACGATCAGTTATTGGAAAAAGGAATCGTGGTTCGAAATCGTTCTACCGTTGAATTATGCGATAATTGTTTGCGAATAACCATTGGTACACCAAACGAAAATGAAATTTTATTAAAAGCGCTAACTGAATTGATCAAATGAAGAAAGTTTTATTTATAGAC
>JAYUZA010000333.1:0-5492 GCA_043752145.1 Flavobacteriales bacterium | reverse complement strand
GGCGAGATCTATGTGTATACAGCCGAATATTCAAAATCATTGACACATCTTTCAAAAGCGCGCAAAATATTTGAAGATACGGATAATAAAATTGAATTGGCCCGCTGCAATAATAACATGGGCATCATTCATAAGAATCAGTATAACCTGAACGAAGCTCTTGTTTATTTTCAAAAAGCGCTCGACATGGGCGATGATCTGCGCAAGGGCGATGCGAGTTTGTATATGGGACAGGTGTATATTGCTCAGAAGAAATTCACCGATGCCGATAAAATCCTTAGAAAAGCGGTTGAACTGGCCAATAAGAATAGCGATAATTATGTTTTGGCCGATGCATATTTAGGCTTGGGAGAGGTCAATATTTCTTTCGGAAAAAAAGATGCAGCCTTAAAATATCTTACTGACGCTTTAAAGATAAAAGAAGAAGTTGACGATCAGCAGGGCGTTTGCAATGTATGCAATACACTGGGAAATTTGTACATGCAAAACAACGAACCCTTAAAAGCACATGATCTGTTTTTGCGATCGGCACAAATAGCAAGCAAAATAAATACCCGTGAAGAATTAAAAGATGCCTATTTGGGATTATCCAATACCTATCACATTAAGGACGTTGATGACAGTGCGTATTTATTTTTGGACATGTATAACAGCATTAATGAAGACATTTTAAGCGAGGAAGCATCAAAAAAATTATCGCAAATAGAGGAATCGCTTGTTGCCGAAAAACAAAAGCAAAAAGAAGAACACGACAGATTTATTGAGAGTATTAAACTTTGGAGTTTTATTGGTATTATTTTAATAATCGGGATCTTCGGATATGTTTTTTACAAACGTTACAAGGAAAAGCAAAAAGCCAACGTTGAGATCATGCGTCAAAAAGAAGTCACCGAACAGCAAATGAAGATCATTGAAGAAAAAAATCACGAGATCACCGATAGTATAAATTATGCAAAGCGTATTCAAAATGCAGTATTGCCTTCCGAACGGGAATTCACCAACAGTTTTAAGGATTCTTTTGTTTTGTTAAAACCAAAGGATATTGTGAGTGGCGATTTTTATTGGTTCACACGCGCAAATCCGACTGAGAATAAAAGACGTGTCGATACATTTAACCGTGGTACCGAAAGTACAACCGATAAAATTGAGTCTGCAAAGGAAGTGTTGATATTCGCTACTGCCGACTGCACGGGTCATGGTGTTCCCGGTGGATTCATGAGCATGTTGGGAACATCATTGCTCAATGAAATAATAAATGAAGGAAAAGTTTTTGAAACAGGAAAAGCACTCGATCTTTTACGTGAAAGAGTTATTGCCGGCTTAAAACAAACAGGTGCTTCGGGCGAAAATAAGGACGGTATGGACATTGTGCTTACGGCTTATGATCTAACGGCTAAAACGCTTACTTACTCGGCAGCCAATAACGGATTTTATCTTATTCGCGATAAACAGATCATTGATTACGATCCCGACAAACAACCCATTGGACATTATGGTGATGCCATGAAACCATTTACACAGCATTTAATTCAATTACAAGAGGGCGATTGTATTTATACATTTACAGATGGGTATGCCGACCAGTTTGGCGGACCAAGAGGAAAAAAATTCAAGTACAAGACCATGGAAGAAAAATTACTGGAGGTCCATCTTTTACCTATGCAAGAGCAAAAACAAATCATGGATAAAGTAATTATGGACTGGATGGGCGATATTGAGCAAAACGATGATATTTGTTTGATAGGTGTACGCATATAAAAACATAATTAAAGCAATTTTTCCTTCATCATGGTTGGTGATGTTGCTCTTTTTTGCGGTAAGCAAAGAAGGTTTTTCTCAAGGGGCTTTAAAATTCAATAAAGCCGAAATTGAAAAAGCCCTGAAAGGGATGAGTTCGAAGAAAGCCGCTGATTCGCTGGTTAAATATGTCAATCATTTTAGGGAGGCCAGTTCTGAAGAATGTATTAAGGCGCTTGATTTCGCATTAAAATACAGTGAGCTTCATGAATTAAAAGGCATAAGTAAAGGAAGGATATACTTGCGGTTCGCGCAAACGTACCGCGACATGCGTAAATTCTTTTTGTGTAAAACTTACCTGCTTCGTTCCGAAGAGTATTTTGTAAACAAAGAGGATAAGGTTGGCTTGCAGGAAACATATCTTTCGCTGGCGAATTTGTATCAACTCCTGAATGAAAACGTAGAATCGATCAAGTGGGCTTTAAGAGCAAAAGATCTGGCGCTTGAACTCGGTCACTACGAAAGTATAGGTGTTTCCTATAATACAATTGCCAATCTTTATCTTGCTCAAAAAGAATATAGCAGTTCCCTTCAGTATTATAAAAGAGCGTTGGAGATATTAAAAAGGAAGAATGATCATAGGCAACAAGCATTCATTTTAGATAACATTGCATTGGTATATTATGAACTCAAAATTTCGGATTCTGCCGAAGCATACAGTAAAAGAGCACTTGCAATCGCTTATAAGCACAAGGACAGGATGCTGGAGTTGCAGTTAATCCCGAACGCGTGCGGAGTATATGAAATGAAAAAGGATCATAAACGACAAATGGAAATGGCACTTCGCGGCTGTTTCCTTGCCGATAGTTTAGGACATGATATATATAGAGCGTACTCTGACGTTAATTATGCTGTTGCGCTCAATTATTACGGTAAGCCAAAGGAAGCCATTACGGTTTTCAAATCCGTGGTCGATGATCTTATCATGTATGCCGATGACAATGCTTTGGAGTCAATCTACTTCGAATTATCGCGAGCGTACCAAATGTTGGGACAAGACGATAGTTCGTTGTTCTATTACAAAAAATTTTCTGTAAAAAAAGATAGTCTCACCAAGAAAAAAGGGCTAGCTGAGGTACAGGCAATATTGGCCAAGTTCGATATGGACCAAAAGGAGAAAGAGATCAATACGCTCAACACCCTTAATGCTACTTTAGGTGAACGCGATACGCTTAAGTCAATGGTGATTTATGGTTCCATTGTTCTTTTGCTCATTATTTTGGTTTTATTGATCATAACCTTCAAGCGTTTTCGCGACAATAAAAAATTAAGTAAAGAGATAGGTCTCAAAAATCTGGCACTCGTTACAAAGAACAATGAAATTACCGATAGCATAAATTATGCGAAACGTATCCAGCAAGCTTTACTGCCTTCCCAAAAGGAATTAACTAATGCGTTTCCCGATTCATTTATTCTATTCAAACCAAAGGATATTGTTAGTGGCGATTTTTATTGGATACACCATGAAGCCGATACTGTTTTCATTGCCGTTGGCGATTGCACAGGTCATGGTGTTCCCGGTGGATTCATGAGTATGCTTGGTCATAGTTTTCTCAATCAAATCGTAAATGAAAAGCACGTTCACGAACCTGCAAAAATATTGGATCAGTTACGCGAAAAAGTAATTACATCATTGCGTCAAACGGGCGCTGCCGGAGAAAACAAAGACGGTATGGATATTACATTCGTAATGATCGATCGTAAAAAAAATAAATTGGTCTACGCTGCAGCAAACAATTCGTTTTATTTAATGCAAAACGGACAAATTACCGAGCAAACGGCAGATTCATCTGCCGAAAGTTCTGTAGTGTTAACAGAACTGAAGGCAGACAAACAGCCCATAGGTTATTACAGCAACGTATTGCGTCCGTTCACACAACATGAAATGGATATTCAAAAAGGCAATGCCATTTATTTATTCAGCGATGGTTATCCCGATCAGTTCGGTGGTGTCAAAGGAAAAAAACTAAAGCACTCGAGTCTTCAAAAACTATTGATTGAAGGAAGCAGTAACACTATGCAAAAACAGGCCGAGGTTCTTGAAAAAGCGTTCGTGACCTGGAAAGGTAACTATGAGCAAACGGATGACGTGTGTGTAGTTGGGATCAGAATTTAGTAAACTCATTATTTGTATATACAAAGTATTTTTAGGTAAGCAGTAATCCGAATTTCATAAAACTTCGTAGGTATACGGTTTCATTTGTTTGAACACTTTTACACGGCACTTACAGAATTTACAGATTTGCCTGAAGTAAAACGAATTATCTATGATTTTAGCCTTTCTAAAACCTTTTAGTGTATTTTTGGTCTTTATTTTTTGTCCAGTCGTATTTGTTTCGGTATAATTGCACTATATTTAAATAAACATGAATAAACGCACCACCATAAACGACCTCGCAAAAGCGTTGGAGCTTTCACCGACACTTATTTCAATGGTATTAAATGGCAAGGGTGATGAAAATAAGATCAGCAAAGAAACGCAACGCAAGGTTCATGAGGTTGCAAAAAAATTAAACTATACACCTAATCAAAATGCGCGGGCATTACGCACCGGTAAAACGCATGTTATTGGTTTAATTGTTCCCGATATTTCAAATGCCTTTTACTCTAAGCTTGCGCATGAATTTGAAGATTTATTGGAGTATAAAGGATATCGTTTGATACTTGGAAGCACCGATGAGGATCCTGATAAAGAAAAAAGATTGATTAAATTATTTATTGATCAGAATGTTGATGGCATTGTTGCTGCAAGCACACTTACAAGTGACAAACCGTATCTTGAAATTTTAAATTCAGGAAAAGCCGTGGTGCTTTTTGACCGCATCTTTCCTAAATCCGTTTTACATTCCGTTTCTGTTGAAAATGCATCAGGCGTGGCACTTGCAGTTGAAAACCTGATCAAAAAAGGAAGTAAGAATATTGGATATTTAACACTCACACCACAGCATATAAGTACGCTTGCCGACCGAAGGGCAGGTTTTACCGAGGCCTTAAAAAAATCAAAATCAAAATTCTCAAACAACCAGATTTGTGAAGTAAAATTTGATGATGTTGACGAGTCGTTTGAAAAAGTATTTGGAGCATGGCTGAAAAAAAATCCGGGAATTGACGCCATGGTGGTTGCCAATAACAATTTAACCTTCCAGCTAATGCGGTTTTTAAGAATAAATCCAAAGCTAAACAGGTTGGCCATTGTTTCGTTCGATGATCATATTGCTTTTGAATTATCCTCACCACCGGTTACAGCTATTGTGCAACCCGTAGGCGAAATTGCCAAATCAACGGTGCAATTGCTTATTGAGATATTGGAGAATAAAGCAAGTAAAAGCAAAAAAATAGTTCTTCCTGTTTCGCTTTCGTTGCGCGAGTCGCACAGATAATCCAAACTTATTATTATTGTTGCAGTGCCGGTTCTGATAAAGGCGTCATCTGCACGATTTTTTTTGATCTCCCAATGAATTATGCAATAAAAAAACGGCATCACGAAACAATTCTATCAAGTTCGGTCATTATATTTATAGAAAACGTCTTTATCGTAAAAAGGGTAAAATAAAAAAATGATAACGAATAAACCGGATATCTCTACTGATACATCCATCAGCACCGAAAAACATGATCCTTCACCGCACGATATCAGTATTTGGCTTGATCGATACGATGATATATTCTCAGATTTTGACCCAAGGCCTTATTCC
>JAYUZA010000332.1:0-5498 GCA_043752145.1 Flavobacteriales bacterium | reverse complement strand
ATCACGTTACATTACTACGAAAAATCGTAAGAATACACCTGACCGTTTGGAATTGAGGAAATTCAACGCGGTTTTGAAGAAAGTAACAGTTCACAAGGAAATTAAATAATTTTTAAAAGATAGTTGAGTCATGGCTAAAAAAGTAGTTGCAACCCTGCAAACAGGAACAAAAAATTTCACCAAGGTGATCAAAATGGTGAAGTCAGAGAAATCGGGCTTTTACGCTTTTAGAGAAGAAGTAATCCACAACGATGAAGTTAAGTCTTGGTTCACCAAGAAATAATATTTTATAAACTATAGTTAAGCTTCACGCCCTTAGGCATGGAGCTTTTTTTTTATCTACCAATATGGGCCTATTCAGTTTCTTTACACGCGATAAAAAGGAGAGTCTTGACAAAGGACTTGAAAAGACCAAGCAAGGTTTTTTTGCCAAAATTACGCGTGCCATTGCCGGTAAATCAAAGGTAGATGCCGAAGTACTGGATAATTTAGAGGAAGTTTTGGTAAGCAGCGATGTTGGTGTTGAAACCACCGTAAAGATCATTAAGCGTATTGAAGAACGTGTGGCCCGCGATAAATTCGTAAATACCGAGGAGCTGAATAAAATTCTGAAGGAAGAAATTGCCTTATTACTGTCTGAAAACAATTCTACCGATGTATCCGATTTCTCTATTCCTAACGTGGATGGGCCTTATGTAATTATGGTGGTGGGCGTTAATGGTGTTGGTAAAACAACTACCATTGGTAAACTGGCCAACGCGTTTAAAAAGTCGGGCAAGAAAGTAATGTTGGGAGCAGGTGATACATTTAGAGCAGCAGCCGTTGAGCAATTAAAAATATGGGGCGATAGAGTGGGTGTGCCGGTTGTTGCGCAGGACATGGGTTCGGATCCCGCTTCGGTGGCATTTGATACCGTTAGCAGCGCCAAAGCACAGGGAATGGATGTAGTGATAATTGATACAGCAGGACGCTTACACAACAAGGTTAATTTAATGGCCGAGTTGGGTAAAATAAACAGGGTCATTCAAAAAGTAATTCCTACCGCTCCCCACGAAATTCTATTGGTATTGGATGCCTCAACAGGCCAAAACGCAATTGAGCAATGTAGACAGTTTACCGCTGTGACCGATGTAAATGCGTTAGCGCTAACTAAGTTAGACGGAACAGCAAAAGGCGGTGTTGTAATTGGTATAAGCGATCAGTTTAAAATTCCGGTTAAATACATTGGTGTGGGCGAAAAAATTGACGATCTGCAGGTTTTCAATAAGCACGAGTTCGTTGATTCGTTGTTTAACTAGCTTTTCCACAATCGCAAATACACAAAAAAACCTTCAATTTGTTAGGCTAATAAAAATGTGCTCAAGAGAAGGCGTATAAAGGATTTATTGAAATTTTGTAAGGATATTTTTGGTTTAGAACGAAAAAAATTGCATATATTTACAGAGCCCACGTCCCGATGCTTCGAGATAATACGTGGGATAAAAAAAACAAAACAATGAGAAAAGCAAAAATATTATTCTTATCGGTTGCAACATGTATGTTTGTTGCCTGTGGTGGTTCTGAAACAGACGAGGCTACTGAAACCGATTCTACTATTGCAGATGAGTCGACTCCACCGATCGAAGAAGAAACTACTGCTACCAGCGAGGATGTAGTTGTTGAAGAAACCATAAATGAAGGGGGAAAAACAGAGGATGGAAAAACTTCGGCTTCAAAACCCGGAAGTATTGATCAAATGGATCCTGAAATGGTGGTAGAAGGTATATTTTTAGCGGCTGAAAGTGGAAACTACGCGGGTTTGGATGGAATTTGTGCCGAAGATGCTGATGGTGATTGTAAGAGTATTTGTTCAATAGCCACAGCTGATGCTAAGAAAAAAGCAGAATTCAAATCATATTTTGCGACCGGAGTTGTTACCAATACCGAAGTGAACGGAGCCAGTGCAACAGTTGAATTTAAATTTGGTCCTGACGGAAAAAAGGCCGAAAAAATGCAATTGGCTAAGATTAACGGGAAGTGGTTTATTCAGTCGTTTTAGACACAAGGCACAGGACACAAGAAGTTTGAGGTTCGAAGTTTGAAGGAGTTTGAAGTTTGAGGTCGCGAAAAAGCCGAGGAGTTGCAGGATACTAAATTAAGTCCGAACTATTCTCAACCCAAATTCCGATGGAATAATTGCTAACAAACTACAAATTGTAGCCATCATTAATTATAAAAGTGGCGGAGATTCATAGTTTAACTTTAAAAAACAATTATCAACAAACTACAAATTGTAGTCATATTTTTTTCATGGTTGAATTAGCTTTAGTTTGGGAAAACCATGCTTGCGGGTCACGTTTTTTGCGAGATGTTGTTTCGAAATCATCCTGCCAGGGATTGAACGGATAGCCCGCAGTGAGGTACGAACGAGGACTAAGAGTGAAAGCCCGACCCGAAGTTCTCTGATTTCCTATTTCTGATCTCTGATTTTCTGAGGGAGGCAGCACAACCCCCATTAACGAATAACTAATAACTAATCCTTTCTTCTCCGCGGATCATCCTTACTCGGATCATTGAAAATATCAGTCTTTTCACCGCGAACGTCTACATCCGACAAGAATTTCCAACGACCATCTTCCAACACCAAAGCATCGTACGAACCATCGGGAAAATAAAATTCATAAATGCCTTCGGCATCTTTATTGTCGGCCGATAAATGATCGAACACAATTCGTGTATTATTCTCTTCGTAACGCAGGGCCATTTGTACTTCAGATGAGTATTCAAACACCACACGTTTACGAAGGGTTTTGTCATCGTAATCGAAAATACCGGCACCAAAATTTACTTTGTTACCACTAAATGTCATGACTTCGATAATGCGTTTTTTTGTTGCGCGGTTATTCATATCGAAACCAAGCATTGTATACTCGGTGCGACCTTTTGAACTTGAAATGATGATCTTATAGTACAAACAACCATACCAACGCTTATTGTCGAGCATTTGTGACTCGGGTTTATCAATGGCGGCCGAACGGTCGGATAGCTCAATTACTTTTTCTTTTTTATTGGTGGGAACTAAAATATAACCGAAATAATTTTGTGTAAGATCAATGTTCTCGACATTCCAATTAAATATGCGAAAATATTTATCGGGCGAAACCAGTTTGCCAATGCTTTTTAATTTATCGAAAGGGTACGTGAAAGCGTTGGGCATTTCCAGTGTTTTCTCCAGCTTTTTGCGAAACAGGTTATTCCACAAATACTTGTTTTTTTCGACCTTGGTGGTACGTACTGAGTCGAGGTAATACTTAAGGGAGTCCTCGGCCTGAACGAGCTCATCGCTAAAAACCCCACCTTGTGAATGAGCGTTTTTGGGTAAAACAGAGCCAAACACAAGCATTAAAATGCATATAAAGCCTGTTTTATGACGGATTTGTATGTTTTTGGACGATTTCAATAATGCTAAATTAGCAATAAGTATGCCCAGTAAACGCTACGATAGTAAAATAGTTACTCTTGAACAAGGTTCAAAGTTTAAGGTTTAACGAAAGTTTAAAAAGTTTAAGGTTTGAGGTGTTGCGACTTTCCTTAATTTGGTGGAATAAACAATTACCCGAATGAAATCGATCACTGTTAAAGAATTGAAAGCAAAAATGGATGCCAACGAGCCATTTAAATTAATTGATGTGCGTGAAACATACGAAGCAGAAATTAGTACGCTGGGTGGAGAATTAATTCCCTTAGCTACCGTGGTTGAGCATCCTGATAATTTTAAGTCGGGCGATCCGGTTATAGTACATTGCCGCAGTGGTAAACGCAGCGCAACGGCTATTATGCAATTGGAAAAACAATTTGGTATCGAGAATTTATATAACCTTGAAGGTGGGATTTTGGCCTGGGCGGATGAGATTGATCCGAGTATGGACAAGTATTAGTTGTTGGTTCTTGGTGCTCGGTTGTCAGTGGGTGTGGGTTTGACTCCCATGGTCTGTAAAAAAAGGGTGTGTAATAAATGAAATTTTCCCAATCGCATATAAATTATTTTAAATCGGTTTGTGGCGATGCTAACGTTATAACCACTAACGATGTTTTGCTGGCTTACGGCCACGATGAAACCGAAGATCTTTCGTTTCCTCCCAATGTGGTTGTAAAACCGGCCAATACCAAAGAAGTTTCCGAAATTCTACAGTACTGTAACCAACATTCCATATTTGTTACACCTATTGGCGGAAGAACGGGTTTGAGCGGTGGAGCATTGTGCGTGCAGGGTGGAGTTGGTTTATCGATGGAGCGTTTCAATAAGATTATTGAGATCGATGAAAAAAACTCGCAGGTAATTGTTGAGCCGGGAGTGATCACACAGGTTTTGCAGGAAACCGTTATAGAAAAGAATTTATTTTATCCGGTCGATCCTTCGAGTCGTGGTTCGTGTTTTATTGGCGGCAATATTGCCGAGAATGCCGGTGGTCCCAGAGCGGTTAAATATGGTGTTACGAAAGACAATGTGTTAAACCTTGAAGTTGTTTTAGCGAGTGGCGAAATTATTTGGACAGGTTCTAATACCTTAAAGAATTCTACCGGCTATAATTTGACCCAATTGATGGTGGGCAGCGAAGGAACGCTTGGTGTAGTGACCAAGATCGTTTTGAAGCTGATCCCTTATCCTTCGCAAAATGTTTTGATGTTGGTTCCCTTCAAATCGGCCACCAAAGCCTGCGAAGCGGTGAGTGCTGTTTTCAGGAACGGCATAACGCCTTCGGCCATGGAGTTCATGGAACGCGATGCCATTGACTGGACTTTAAAGTACGTAGATGGTATAAATATAAAGGTCGAAGCGCATCATAACGCACATTTATTAATAGAAGTGGATGGTTTTGAAATGGAACCTCTCTATACGTTAGCCGAGCGTATTGTTGCCATCATGCAGGAATATGAATGTGACGAGGTGCTTTTTGCCGATACAGCTGAACAAAAGGAACAACTTTGGAAGATGCGAAGAAGGGTAGGCGAAGCCGTTAAATCAAACAGTATTTACAAGGAAGAGGACACAGTAGTGCCACGTTATGAATTACCGAGGCTCTTGGAAGGCGTAAAGTCCATTGGAGCTAAATACGGATTTAAAAGTGTTTGCTATGGTCATGCCGGTGACGGAAACCTGCATATAAACATTATTAAAGGCGATCTGAGCGATGATAAATGGCAAAACGAGTTACCGAAGGGAATAACCGAATTATTTGAACTAACCAAGAAATTAGGCGGGACTTTGAGCGGTGAACATGGAATAGGGTATGTGCAAAAGAATTATATGCCGATAGTTTTTAATAAAGTTCAATTGGATTTGATGAAGGGGATAAAGAATTTGTTTGACCCGAAGGGGATATTGAATCCCGGGAAGATTTTCCCCGACTAAACGTTCGCTTCGCTCACTTTTTCTTTTTTTACCGCAGAGGACACAAAGGAGGCACAGAGTTCGCAGAGAAATTTAACCACAGATTTATCCAGATTTCACAGATTTT
>JAYUZA010000331.1:0-2046 GCA_043752145.1 Flavobacteriales bacterium | reverse complement strand
CCTGTTATATTTATGACCTCGACACTTCCATCGTTATTCAAACAATTCGGATTTGACGTGACGATATCAAATTCTATATTGGAAGTTTGATCCATGACAACAACAATAGATTGATAAACCGGAATTGTAAAACATGGGTTGGTAGGAACACCTGTTATCGTATAGGTTATATCAGTTGTTGGAGATGCGTTTACAACTAATCCTGTGTCAACATCCAAATAAGTGTTTGGTGACCATGTCCATGTAAAATCACTTAAATTGGTTCCTATCAATTCAATGTTCACTGTTTTACCAGGGCATGATGGAACGGTATCAACAGAATAAGCACATACTGCAGGTGGAGCACCAATACCACCCGAATAATTAAAATAAAATAAACTATTGATAGCGCTTTCAGCCTGTGTTGCATCCAGAATTACGACAAATTTAAATTCTGCGCTATCACCGGGAGCAATTGAATTAATAAAATAGGTAATAAAAATTGCGCAGTCACAAACCGTTGAGGCACCTTCGGTAATATTTAAGCCTCCGCCTCCCAAGTGCATATCAGACGCATCGCGATTCGAGAATCCTCCCCAACCTACGCGAAAATTAGGATCAATACCCGCAAAGCCTAAATATGTATCGTTGGGCAAGTTTGTTTTTGCACTTACGTGCGCTTTACCACAAACGCCATCAGGCTGATCTTCATTTAAATTAGTTGTACTATAATCGCCCGATTCAAAAGCAATATTATCGGGGTCAACATTACGGTAATAATAAATATCGTTTGCAGCTGTTGCTCCAACGTTCCTGATCTTTATTTTTGTAGTATAAAAAAGATCATCTTGGTTCATTTGATATTCAACAACGTATTCAAGATTAGCTCCCACTGCCGAAGCACCTTCCCAAATAACAGAAAGACATCCGTTAATATCATATGTAGAAACAACCGAGCCAGGAATATCAAGTTCTCCCAAACAATTGTTACTTAATTTTGTTCCAGAGGTACCTCCAATTTCAACTCCCCAACCATTTTCAGGTGCTCCTGTTGTAAAAAAGTCACCATGAATATCTACCCAACCATCCAGATCAGGATTAGCAACGAAACCAAAATATGGATTGTTAGAGCTAAAGTGCATACCTGCAGGTTGCACGGGTGCAACTGTACTAACTACATCGGCACCTTCAAAACCACCGGCTCCACCAATACCTATTTCAACGCCTGTGCCTTGAATAAAATACTCGGAACCAATATTCCAAACCTGTGAATTAGCCGAAAAAGTAAAAAGTGTGAGGAGTGACGTGATGTAAAATCCTTTTTTAAGAAGATTGGTGTGTTTTTGGATCATAAGATTGCTTTTATTTGGGTAATAGAGCTTTAATTCGTTATTTAAAGAACAATCAAAAGACGCGCTCATCCAATGAATAGTTGCGTATTACGAAATATAAAGTTCAATGGTTTTTTGAGCCCATAACTTGGGAGTAAACTCTTCAATTTGTTTTAGTCCACTAGAAATGAGGGTGCTGCGAAAACCCTTGTGCTCCACTACCGATCGTATTTTTTCAACATAATCATCAGGTCTGTCAACATCAATGTAAACTGCCGCTTTACCTCCTACTTCTGTAAGACTTGAATTGTTACCCGTTATAACAGGACACCCGCATACCATGGCTTCCAGAACCGGCAAACCAAATCCCTCAAAACAGGAAGGATAAACAAGGCAAACAGCATTTTTATAGAGCGCTGCTAACTGCTGGTTGGAAATATTTTTCAGAAAATGGATCTTCTTTTCAAGACCATTTTCGCTTATGAATTTTATTATTTGTTTACCGTATGACGATTTTAATCTTCCTACGATCACCAAGGGAACATCAATAAATTTTAAGGCCTGAACAAGTTTCAGTAAATTTTTTCGCGGCTCAACAGTTCCAACATATAAAAGATAGTGTTGCGGTAAATTATTTTGTGTCAAAACAGTATTATCGGCTTGCGTTTGATGGTTCCAAAAAACATCTTCACACGACTGATAGATCACCCTGATTTTTGCAGTATCGACCTTTAAA
>JAYUZA010000330.1:0-2049 GCA_043752145.1 Flavobacteriales bacterium | reverse complement strand
ATCAGGAGGGGTGGCCAAGAAAAAAATCGAATCCACTACTAAAAATCAGGGGCGGGGGATTTATTATTTCAAAAAATCCTCCGCCCTTTATTTCTGTTTTAAAAAAATATTTTCGCAGGCACCTCCTTTGAAAAAGGAGGATGGAACATGATTTACTTCACTTCAAAATTATAGTAGATCCCCATATCATCTCTACTAATATACTTTTTAAGCATACGTTGATGTATATCATCCGATTGCTTTTGACCGTTTATGATCAATTCTTTGTAGTCAAGTTTAAATGATTTTATTGTCTTGATCTTTGCTTCATTTTTAAAATCCTCCAACATTGCTTCTTCACGTGCCGCATCAATTTTCATCATTTCCCTTTCTGTTAATTGCAATTGCTTTTCTGCCTCTATTAATTCTTTTTCGGTCATCTCCATTTCCTTCTCTATTTTAACCATTTCCAATTCAGCTTTTCGCATATCTTCTTCCGAACGTTTCATGTCACCGTCATGCTTCCTCATATCATCGTCATGCTTCTTCATATCATCGTCATGCTTTTTCATTTCAAGGTCATGCTTCTTCATGGCCATGTCAACTTTTTTCATTTCAAGGTCCATTTTCTTTTCCAGTTCCGACCGTTTTTCTCCAATATTTTTCCTGGATGAATCAGGAATTGCTTCAATGGCATCAACAGGATCTATTGGCATAGCTGCGCCAACAGCCTCTACCGGGTCGGCAGCTTCAATAGTATCAATTGCGTGTTTTGGTTCTATCGGATCAATGGTAGAGAAAGCAAACGTAATCGTTGCTGCTACAACCAATGAAATTGAAATGAATGTTTTTTCCATAATGTTTAAAGATTTGTGATTAGTATTTAAAATTCTTTTTGTTCGTTTAAGCAAAGGTGTTTTGTGATCACTAAAACCCAATGCCAAAGAACTTTTATTTAATTGATATTCCTGGAACGTTACCAGGGCTTGTACAAAAGCAACCTTATTTTGTGTTATCTCAATGGCTATATCATCGCAGCAATTCTCGCGCTCGGTGCGTATGAGAGTTGATAACCATAATACGAATGGATTGAAAAAGAAAACCACTTCAACAAAGCTTTGAATGATGTTAACCAAATAATCCTTTCTGCGAATATGCGCCAGCTCATGCAATAAAATTGCTTCGGCTTCATGAACCGGAATATTGGCTAAAAGACCCACTGGGACAAAGATAACGGGCTTAAAAAATCCGATCACAACCGGAACGTTTACCAATGCCGATTCAAGAAAAAGTATGTTGGCCCGAATGTTGAGTTTGGTTTGCAACTGTTTTAAACGGTCCATCCACTCATTGGGAACCGAACGGTTATTATACTTTTTTAAATAGTATAAATGTTTAAAACCAATGATCAATTGCAATGATTTCACTATAAAAACAATGAACCAAAGTAAAACAATAAATAAAGCATTGTCGGTAAAAAAACCGGCTACAGTATCCATAACCGTTTGCCGTTGCTGCTGCAAATTATGGTTACTTGAAACTAAAACAGGACCCGAATTCTCACGCATTGTGAGATGGGTAACTTGATGGTCTGTAGCCGGAGTATTTAAATTTAATTGCTGATAAAACGTATAACTTACGACCATAATAAACATAAGTCCGATAAACGTTAGGGTTATATAACGAACAGCCGAAGACGAGCGTTTTGCCTTTAACAGAATTAAACCTGCCAAAGCCACCAAAATAAGTGCCTGCCAAAGAGAGTGCAGAAGGGTCCAGCAAATGGATGTTATAACAGAATCGTTCATATCTGATCTTTTAAGGTTATTATTTTTTCTCTATTTTATTTAACAGGGCCTTTATTTCTTCCAATTCCTTTTTGCTCACTTTTTTATTGCCCAATAATTGCAGCATTAAATTGCTGCTGGAACCATTGTACATAGTATCAACAAATTTTTCAAGCAACAAGCCTTTGGTTTCTTTTTCCTTTATGGCAGCACTATATATATGTTTCATATTTGTTTCATCACGATCGAGCATTTGCTTTTCTGCCATGATCTGCATGAGTTT
>JAYUZA010000329.1:0-2049 GCA_043752145.1 Flavobacteriales bacterium | reverse complement strand
ATATCAGTCAAATGGACATCAGTTATGCCCAACTCATTCACCAGGGCATTGGCAGTTTAATTTTTTCGCTTGTACTGGCGGTTGTATTCATTCTGCTTTGGATAAATCAACGCGATACGAATCCGAGATTAAGTTTTATACTTCGTGTTGCAGCACTTATATGGATAGCCATGAATTTAATTATGCTTGTTACCAACATCAATAAAAACATGCTGTACATAAATGCTTACGGATTGACCGAAAAACGCATTGGCGTATATTTCTTTTTATTCATGGCACTGTTGACCTTATTATTTTGTGCCCATAAAATTTTAAGAAGAAAAAACAATATGTATATCTACCGCAGGTTCGGTCTGGTTGTTTTAACACTTGCAATTGTTTTCAATTGCTTTAACTGGAATAAAATAATTGCGAGTCACAACATCGATCTGTATAAAACCGCAAAATTGAGCCCTGATGCTAATTATTTACTTGAATTATCATCCGACTGTTTACCAATGATCGTAAATTACTGGCCAATTTTGAATCCAACCCGTGATGCATCACTTAATCAAAAACTAGATTACAAATGCAAACATTTTCTTGCAGAATTCGAAGAGAAGAATTGGCGTTCATTAACCATTAACAATTATCACACATTTGAAAAATTGAAAAATTATAAGCAACGAACAACTTATAATTTAGCGGAACTGGAGGACATGTTATACATCAACAGATATTAAAATGCCATTTACATTTTCGCACCCGGCCATAGTATTGCCCTTAATATATTTGCCTAAACGCTGGTTCTCGCTAACAGGACTTGTAGTAGGCAGTACCATTCCCGATTTTGAGTATTTTCTGCGCATGGGGGTTGAAAGCCGATGGAGTCATTCGTTGGAAGGTATTTTTTACTTTGATCTGCCTGTCGGAATTCTTTTCTGCTTTGTTTTTCATTGCATGATACGCAACGCCTTATTTGAAAACTTACCCTATATTATTAAAGCACGATTAATTCCTTTCACCAAATTTAATTGGATGACCTATTTCCAAAAAAACTGGTTGGTGGTAATTGCTTCGGTTTTAATTGGAGCATCCTCACATGTTTTTTGGGATAGTTTTACGCATGCACATCGATTTTTCACCAATGCCATTCCTGCTTTAAATAATGAGGTGAAGATTGGTCCTGTTTCATTACCATGGCATCATTTTTTGCAACATTTGAGTACTCTTGTGGGCGGATGCTTTGTTTTACTGGCCATTTGGAAATTACCGTTGGATAAAACGGTTGAATACGGTTTCAATGAAAAATACTGGACCACATTTTGTATTTTTTGCTTGCTTATTTTTTTTTTTCGTCTCTCAGCCGGAATTGATTACAATAATTTTATTGAATTTATTATGGTGGGATTGGCAACGGTCATTTATTCGTTGGCTATAACACCGTTTGTTTTGAAGAGTAAATTTTTGGATTAAATACAATGGACGAAAAAAGAATAACCAATTATAGAAGGAATTTTACTTTAATTCCATTCCTGTTTTTTTTCATGTGATTTATGAAATGGTAGTCGGACATTATCTTTTTAGAATTGCAGGTGGAATAACCTTTCATCCCGAAGAGCCTGTTTTCACAACTCATTTTGGTGGTATCAATTGGGCATTTGAAACTCCTTTATATGTTCCAGGTAGCTATTTAATGTCGCAAAGTAATGTTGGACCATGTATGTGGGAAGGAACAAAATTCCACCTGTTCTTATTTCTTGCAACAACACTAACTGCACTAGCAACCGCTCAAGTAATCCAAAAGATTGCAAATAAAGAACAAAATAAATTTGGGAAATTTTACTGGCGTTTCGCAATTATTTTAGCAGGCTGGGTATTCATCCCCGTTCCGGTCGAAATGACAATGGCGTATCAGTTTACAGTTTTGTGTTGATGACCTCCAATTCGCAATTTATTTTGGGCATGTGGAGATTCCCACTTTCGTGGGAATGGTGGAGTGTGAGTGAAGGGTGTGGGCATAAAAAAACTCCGCCATTGCTGACGGAGTTCTACGTTGAAAACTACTAC
>JAYUZA010000328.1:0-5510 GCA_043752145.1 Flavobacteriales bacterium | reverse complement strand
AAAGCATATGAGTTATCAGCCCGAAAGTAATTTCGATAAGTTTAAACAAAACAATTCTGACAAACAACCGGTAAAGGTTTCGGCATTTTTTCCGTTGTTATTTGCGGTAATGCTGGCAGCCGGTGTTTTACTGGGATACAATATTCAACCAGGAACAGCGGGTGGTTTTACCGGTTCTAATAATAAATTAAGCAGTGTTATTGGTTTAATAGAAAAAGAATATGTGGACAAAGTAGATCCCGATGAACTTACCGATAAAGCTATTAGCGGCATGTTAAACGAACTTGATCCCCATTCCATTTATTTATCGGCAAAAGATGTTACACAAAGCAACGAAGAATTATCGGGTCAGTTTGGTGGTGTTGGTATTCAATTCATCATTCACGAAGACACTTTAATGGTCACACATTTGGTTGATAAAGGTCCTGCACAAAAAAAAGGTATTCTTCCGTTCGACCGGATTTTAATGGTTGACAAAAAGAAATTTTTTGGAAAAGGAATGACCAACGATCAGGTTTTTAAATCGCTACGTGGCGCTCCGGGTTCACGTGTTAAATTAAAAGTGTATCGTCCCGTAAGCCGTTCAACCAATGAAATTGATATTACACGCGGTGTAATTCCTGTACCAAGTATTGATTGTGCCGTAATGCTTACACAAACCATAGGTTTGATACGCATTTCACAATTTGGCGAGAACACGTTTGCCGATTTTTTAATTGAAGCGCGAAAACTGCGCAGTGCGGGAATGAAAAAAATGATACTTGACCTGCGCGACAATGGCGGAGGATATTTGCAGGCTGCCGAAAATATTGCCGACCAGTTTTTGCGAAACAATGTAAAAATAGTTTATACCAAGGGACAAAATCAGGGTCGCTACGACTATATGGCCACATCTAACGGAGAGTTTGAAGACATGCCCTTAGTTGTTCTCGTAAACCATAACAGTGCATCGGCAAGCGAAATTGTTGCAGGTGCCATTCAGGATAACGACCGCGGAGCAATTGTTGGAAGAAGAACATTTGGAAAAGGTTTGGTGCAGCAACAGTTCGGGGCTTTTTCGGATGGTTCGGCATTGCGTTTAACCGTATCGCGGTATTATACACCCAGCGGAAGATGTATTCAGCGTCCGTATGGCAAAGGAATTGATTATTATCACGATGGTGTTGATCGTTACAACAACCAGGAATTTTATAAACCGGATAGTTCAAAATTCGTTGACTCATTAAAATACAAGACCATCAACAAAAAACGCGTTGTTTACGGTGGTGGCGGAATTATGCCCGATGTTTTTGTACCGCTTGATACCAGTTACAACACCATGTTTTATGCAAACGTATTGGATAAAAATTGTATTAATTCATTTGCATTTAATTATGTAGAAAAAAACAGAGGAAAATTTGCTATCGAAAAAGGTCCGGCTCGTTTTAACCTCGAATTTATTATTGATGATGCGATGTGGAACGATTTTAAGAATTTTACTGCTGCAAAAGGTGTAACACCTCCATCGGCCGAAGAAGATGCCCGTTCAAAAAAATGGATCGGGGTTTTAATTAAAGCCGAAGTTGCCCGTTTAATTTACAATAGTCAGGGATATTTTTTGGTTCGTATGATCAACGATTATGAAGTAAAAAAAGCAATGGCCGGTTTTTGGAACTAATTGAAACCGGGTTCGTATAAAAGGCAAACCTTATACCTTTTATATGGAAACTTACTACCAGGCATTAATTGCCTTTTTAACACACCCACCCGTTTGGTTCATTGTGCTTGTATCCATTATTGGTTTTATTACCGTTGTGGCGCAAATGGCATTGTTCGAGAAATGCCACCGCGAATGGTGGGCCGCTTTAATTCCGGGTTATAACGTTGTGGTGTTCTTACAAATTATAGGACGATCGGGATGGCAGATCCTTTATTTCCTTATTCCCATATTTAATATTTATTTCGGATTTAAATTACTCGTGGAGATTTGTAAATGTTTGGGACAAACAAAAACCAGCGACTATATATTGGCCTGTTTGCTTACAGGACTGTATGTATTTCATTTATCCATGAGTGAGGATATAAAATACAAGGGGCCTTTATATACAGCATAAAAAAAAGCGACCGGAAGTCGCTTTTAAATTATTTGATCAGTTTTTTCAAACGATCGATCTCTTTTGAAATGTCTTTATTTTTTTCTTTCAGATCACGGTTTTCATCGTGCAAATTTTCCTTTTGCTCCCAATAGGTTTTTGCACGTTTGGCCTGCTCTTCTTTCTGACGTTCCATGTACTCATATTTTTCCTGCAAGCTTTCAAGCTTACGTCTTAAAATATCGTTCTCTGCGCGAATTTCATCTAGTTCAACTTTAACAGACTCGAACGTTTCAATTTTTTCTTTTGTTGGTCTCGCGCCTATTATTTTGTAATTGTTTCTTGACATGCTATTTTACCCCTTTCTTTAGTGATACTTGCTTTTAACTGGTTGGTATTGCAAAAATAAAAAAGGGACGCATAGTGCGTCCCTTAAAAAATCATAATGTTAATAAAAAACTATCTTTTATGGCGCTTTTCATCAGATACAGTAAGCTTCTTACGGCCTTTCTTTCTGCGGGCAGCCAAAACTCTTTTGCCATTCTTGGTTTCCATACGTTCACGAAAACCGTGCTTGTTTTTTCTCTTGCGTAACGATGGTTGAAACGTTCTTAACATAACTATCTATATTATTGCATTATTACTCTTATGCGGGGCGCAAAGATAGTATTTTTTTTAAATTCCTATTTAATTTTAAAACTATTCAGCAGAATCGGCTATTTTGAAAGAACCAATGAATTGGTCAATATCATCGGCCGTTACAGCTGAGCCATCTTGCAGAATACCAACCTGATACAATCTGTTTCCTGCTAATACAAGTTTATAAGCTGTGTTGTATTGAGGGCCACCCGCGGTGAAATCCATACACTCATACCCCTGAAATTTAGATGATTTTTCTTCGATAATGGTAGCGTTAAACTGACCTACTACACCTTCTTTTGAACCATTTAACAATGTTTTAGCGTCAGAAGCTTTGATTAATTCAGACGGATAATCGCAATACGCAACCATGTAGGCTTTTGTAACACTTTCTTCGTGCATGAACATGAACATTTTAACGTCTCCAACTGCTGTTGGAACGTCTTTATTCGACTCCTGTGGAGTTGTTTTGAATTTTATTGAGAATCGGCCATCTTTTGAAGCAAATTCTGATGCTTCGGTCGTAGCAGTTTCATCGCTTGTTTCGGTGGTAGCTTCATCAGTTGTTTTAGCTCCTTCTTCGCCTTTTTTAGCTCCGCAAGAAGACAACATCAATCCTACTACCAATGTTGCGAAAATTAATTTAGTTTTTTTCATTTTTAAGTTGTTTTTGATTTTTGATTTATAAAGTTGTTTCGATTTTCTTTAAAAAGCTTTCAAAGGCACTCCAGTATTCATCCTTGTTGGGTGCATCGGGCCACAAAACTTTACTTCCATGATCGCCTTCGGCAGCAGGAACAAAAATGGTTTTATTTTCAGGCTTTATCCCACTTAGCATTGTAGCAAGATCTTTTGATTCTTTTTTTGACGATGTGGCAAATATCGGGATCTTTAACCCCACACATGTCTTTTGTAAATTAACCCCATCCAAATATTCACCCGGACTAAACAAAGCCAAAGCACTTATTTTATCGTTGGCATTGGCCATTTTTAAAAGCAATGCTGCAGAGTAAGAAGAACCTACCACAATGATTTTTTTACCTGAGTGGCCATAGATGTAATTAATAGCCGCTTCAATGTCTTGTTGTGCGTTTAGATAATCGGTTTTCAATTCCTGCTCCTTTGCATTAAATGCGGTTTGATTTACCACACCATTGCATTTATCGCCACTTCGCTGGTCAATGGCAAGGCAATTGTAGCCAAGTCCATTCAAACGTATAGCAGTTTCGATGTATTCGCCACGGCTGAATCCGTCCTGGTGGCAAAGTAAAATATATTTCTCACCCGGTAATACTTCGTAACTATCAGCAGTAACAGACAAACTATCGGCTGCTTTGAATTGAATTGTTCCGTGAATTTTTATGGTATCGGCATTGTTTGTATCACTAACAACTACAGTGGTAGAATCACCCTGCTGCGTTTTTCCATCTTTTTCAGACGAAGAACAGGCAGCAAATGTAAGTGCGGCAAGTAGTGTATAGAGATAACCGTATTGTTTCATTTTTTTCGTTTTATGAGTGATTAACCATTCATCAGGTTTTATTCGGAACTGATAATGAATAGAAAGCCAACAAAAATAAAAAACCTTTTCATGTATGAAAAGGTTTTCAATTAATTATTTAATAATATTATTCGGCAAGGATAATAACCTTGTTATTCAACACCTCAACTACACCACCTTTGATGGTAAATGATTGCTTTCCACCGTCTCCGTCAATTCTTACTTCACCAGCCTTTAATGATGAGACCATAGGTGCATGCCTATCCAGAATTCCCAGTGAGCCACCGGTTCCCGGAACGTAAACAGACTTTACTTTTCCTGTAAAAAGGTTCTTTTCAGGTGAAATAATTTCTAATTCCATAGGATTAAGCTGTTGCTTGTTCTAACATTTTCTTTCCTTTTTCAATAGCATCGTCAATTGTTCCAACAAGGTTGAACGCTGCTTCAGGATACTGATCTACTTCTCCTGCTAGGATCATGTTAAAGCCTTTAATGGTTTCTTCCATCGGAACCAATACACCTTTTAAGCCTGTAAATTGTTCGGCCACGTGGAAAGGTTGAGAAAGGAAACGTTGGATCCTTCGTGCACGACTTACTACTTTTTTATCGTCTTCACTTAGTTCATCCATACCCAAAATGGCAATAATGTCCTGAAGTTCCTTATAGCGTTGTAATATTTCTTTTACGTTTTGAGCGCATGAATAGTGTGCTTCACCAACAATTTCCTGTGTTAAGATACGTGATGTAGAATCCAATGGATCCACAGCAGGATAAATACCTAACTCGGCAATTTTACGACTCAATACCGTTGTGGCATCTAAGTGAGCAAAGGTTGTTGCCGGAGCGGGGTCTGTTAAGTCATCAGCCGGTACGTATACCGCTTGTACCGATGTAATTGAACCACGTTTTGTTGATGTAATACGTTCTTGCATTCCACCCATTTCGCTGGCTAGGGTTGGTTGGTAACCTACGGCTGATGGCATACGACCTAAAAGGGCCGATACCTCTGAACCTGCTTGTGTAAAACGGAAAATATTATCAATGAAGAATAAGATATCGCGACCACCTGATTTTTCATCACCGTCACGGAAATATTCTGCTAATGTTAATCCTGATAATGCCACACGTGCACGTGCTCCGGGAGGTTCGTTCATTTGACCGAACACGAATGAAGCTTTTGACTCCTTCATTTGTTCAAAGTCGATATTTGAAAGATCCCATCCACCTGCGTGCAATGATTTCATGAATTGGTCGCCATATTTCACAATACCGGCTTCTATCATTTCACGAAGAAGGTC
>JAYUZA010000327.1:0-2053 GCA_043752145.1 Flavobacteriales bacterium | reverse complement strand
TTAAATGTTGCTTTACTTCATCCACCGTTTTGTCTTTTAATTTTAAAGGGTCATTTTTATATTTATACGCTTTGTCCAAACTCGTATTTAATTCAAACCCGATAATAAGTAAAAAGAATATATAGAAAATAAAGAGTAAAAAAGCTAAACCTGTACCGATAGGACCGTAGACCTGGTCAAATTTTCCAAAATAAGTAATGTATAGACCAAAGGTTTGTTTTAAAACAATTATTAAAATAGTACTGGCAATTGCACCGGCATTAAAGAAACGCCATTTGGTTTTATCGGTATGCGCAACATTGTATAAAATGGAAATCGAAAGCATGAACGTAAAAATGGATAAGGCCAGTTTTAGTATCACAAAAAACCAATAGGAAAAATTCCCCTGAATACGACCATTGGCATAATAATGGTCAATGGCCAATTGTCCTAACGAAGTGATCAAAAATGCGAATATGAATAAGAAAAAAAAGATAAAGAGTAAACCGAGTGACCATAGTTTTTGTTTCCAGAATATGCGTTTGCGATTGAGGTGATGTGATTCGGTCAATCCTGATATGAGTGCGTCAACAGCATGAGAAGCAAAATAAATGGAAAGTATAAATCCAACTGACAAAAGAACCGTTTTTTTCTGATTGATCAATTCGTTTAAAACATCTTTAAAGAATTGAAAGATCTGATGTGGAAAAAAATTTTCCAGCCCTATCATCAGGTTTGCCTGTAATCCGTCAATGGGAATAAAAGGAATGACAGAAAATAAAAAAATACACAAGGGGAACAAAGCGGTAAGAAAACGAAATGAAATACTTGCGCTACGATCACCGATCTTTCCTTTTTGCAGGGCCTCAATATAAAAATGTCCTACATTGTAAAGAGTAACATTTTTATAATGCGGAATGGCGATCTTATTGGTCCATTTTCTAAGCCAGCTTTTAAATCTGCGATATAACTTACTCATACGCCTTTAAACTTAGGTCTAAACTTTTATATGAATGTGTTAAAGCTCCGCAGGAGATATAATCAACACCTGTTTTTGCGTATTCGCGAATAGTTTCGATTGTTATTCCTCCCGATGCTTCGGTTTCAATTTTACCGTTTACCAGTTTTACTGCCTTTGTAAGATCGGCTGGAGTAAAATTGTCGATAAGGATCCTGAAAACACCATCGTTGGCTAAAACTTCTTTTACTTCTTCAAGGTTTCTTGCTTCAACTTCTATTTTCAGATCTTTATTCGTGCTTTTTAAATATGCTTTTGATTTTTCGATCGCATTGGTGATGCCACCTGCATAATCAACATGATTATCTTTTATCATAACCATATCATACAAAGCAAAGCGATGATTAACGCCACCACCGATCTTTACAGCCCACTTTTCCATATACCTGAAAAGGGGAGTTGTTTTTCGTGTGTCAAGTAATTTTGTGTTTAATCCTTCTAATTGTTTATTTATTTGATGTGTAAGTGTTGCAATACCGCTCATGCGTTGCATACAATTAAGCACCAGACGCTCGCAGCTTAAAATATCGCGCGCTTCGCCTTCAACAATAAAAGCAATATCGCCTTTGACAACGACATCTCCATCCTTTTTAAAAAATTGAAGCTTGAATGAAGAATTATAGTGATGAAAAATTTTTTGTGCGAGCTCAACCCCGGCTAAAATTCCGTCATCTTTTACCAGAAGTTTGGCTTTTTTTATAACGCCTTCAGGAACGGTTGCCAGGGAGGTATGATCTCCGTCTCCAATATCTTCGGCCAAAGCCATGGCAATAAATTTGTCCAAATCCATTGCAACAAAGCTATACAATATAGCCATATTGAGAGTTGAGGGAAACAAAAAACCCGGACTATTAAGCCCGGGTTTAGGTATATTTTGCTAAAAAAATTACAATTTCTCTATTTCCAGTTGGGAAATGACATTGTTTTCGCCAACTTTCTTCAATTTTATTTCAACTTTGAACTTACCATTTGTAGTTTCTAACTCACCAATACGGTAAATCAAACCAAGTGGAGTAGTGCCTGAGTTATTGATCTTAAAATTTTTTGCAGGATTTT
>JAYUZA010000326.1:0-5529 GCA_043752145.1 Flavobacteriales bacterium | reverse complement strand
AATTTACGAAAGTTTAAATATGATAAATGAAAAAATGCAATTCGAATATGCTTTAAGTGAATTGTATTCAACATTGGGAAATCCGACCAAAGCGCTTGAATATTATAAAGCATTTCACAGGGACAGCGACACGCTGTTTAACATAGAAAAAAATGATGAGATTACCCGCAACGAATTAAATTACGAATTTGAAAAAAAGGAAGCTGCCTTAAAGGCCGATCAGGATAAAAAACAGGCCGTGGCTGAGACCGATAAAAAACGACAGTTCTTATTTATTATCCTTTTAAGTTCGGTAGCACTTGCCGTTACCGTTATTGCCTTTATTATTTTCCGGTCGCTGCGCAATACAAAAAAGCAAAAAACCATCATTGAAGAGCAAAAAATTATAGTAGAAGAAAAGCAAAAGGAGGTTTTGGACAGCATTCATTATGCCAAACGCATTCAGAATGCCCTACTCCCACAGGATAAGTACATTGAAAAAAAATTAAGCCAATTAAATAAAAAATACATAAATTAGCCTCCTATGGAAACAGCAACAGATACCAAGAACTTTTTTATCCTTTACAAACCTAAGGATATTGTGAGTGGTGATTTTTATTACGCCCTTGCCCATAAACCAACCTCCATCAAGCAGGAATTGTTTTTTCTTTGCACTGCCGACTGTACAGGTCACGGTGTACCGGGAGCGCTCATGAGCATGATGGGAATTAGTTGTTTGAACGAATCCATTATTGAGCGTAATATTTATCACCCGGGCGAAGTATTGGACGATGTACGTAAAAGTATCATCACATCACTTAACCCTGAAGGTAGTGAAGAGGAAAGTAAAGATGGTATGGATTGTGCCCTTTGTGTATACGATTTTGAAAACATGAACCTTGAAATTGCACTTGCCAATAATCCTTTATGGTTAGTTCGTGGCGGTGCCGTTACTGAATATACAGCCGATAAAATGCCGGTTGGTAAGTATGGTGAAGAAATGAAACCTTTTCGTACACAAACCATTAAACTTCAAAAAGGCGATATTATTTATACGTTTACCGATGGTTTTGCCGATCAGTTTGGCGGCCCAAAAGGTAAAAAATTCAAGTATAAACAATTGGAGCAAATTCTATTGGCAAATGCAGGCCTTGACATGGAAAAACAAAAGGAGATTTTGGACACTACATTCGAGAACTGGCGTGGAAGTTTTGAGCAGATTGACGATGTGTGCATAATCGGAGTTAGGGTTTAAACCGTAGTTTCACACACGAGTCGCCTGCCCTGAGCCATCCGATTTAATACAATTGCTGCCGAAGGGACGTTTGTATCATTGGAGTTAGAGTTTAACCAAACACCAAACTATATTAAATAAAAAAGGGAATCAAATGATTCCCTTTTTTATTTATGCCTTATGCCTATTGGCTTTTGCCTTAAGCTAAATATTAATTCTTAAGTAAATTCGTTATCTCAGTCGCCTTAGCAGTATCACCCGTACGTGCATAAATGTTTTTTAACATCATTAAATTATCACGGTCCTTCGGATTCACTTCACGTGCTTTTTCATTGTACGGTAACGCTTGCTTGAACATTTCATCAGCCTTTGCTTTCTCGGCAGTGTATTGCGCATCGTCAGCAATATCCTTTATCTTATTCATCAACTCTGCACCTTCATTGTATTTCATGGCACCAAGGTTAAATAAGGCATCAAAATAACTGGGATCAATAGCAAGTGCTTTTTTATAACTTTCTTCAGCCTTTGCATATTGTTTTAAATTATCGTAAACACTACCTAAAGCAAAGTACAGGGTTGGATTTTTACTATCTAAAGCAATGGCTTCGTTAATGGCTTTTTCGGCCGAAGCATTATCACCTTTTCCTAAGTAATAATTCACTTCTGAAATGATCATACCTAAATCTTTTGGATATGCTGCCCTACCCGCTTTCAAGGCTTTCAACGATTCATCTTCTTTTCCTAAAGCACTGTATGCATTAGCCATTCCGCTATACGCATCGGCTCCACCGTATTTAATTTCGGTACATTTTTTCCACATTTCGGCAGCACCTTCATGGTTCTTTACACGTTCATAACACAAAGCAGTATTGTAAATACCTAAAGTGTCAGCTTGACCAATAACTTCTTTCAACTTAACCGATTCCTGAAATGCTTCAGCTGCTTCAACGTACTTTTTTTCGTTGTAAAATTTAGAACCGCAGTTGAAAGTAATTACCGCCTGTATGCCAATGTTACGCTTAATATCGCCTGTGAAATCATCCTTTTTACCCGGATTTTTCATTGCTTCTTTAAATGCGTTCATTGATTCATCAACATACATTTTAAGTTCAGCCTCGGTTTTCTTTTCATCAAGACCTGCGCGGTACTTTGGTTTACCCGAACATGGGTCGCTCATTAATGCCATAGCCGAAGCCGGGTCGATTAATGTAAGCGGCATGGTTGAATAAATTTGGCCCTTATAATATAAGGTCTTGTGATCAGTTGGATTTGCAGTATATGCAAGGTCAATGAACTTTTTTGCCTCCTTTAATTCCTTTTCGGCTTTGTCAAGGTTTTGGTCCTGTATAGCTTTATTAAAACCGTTAAAAGCCATAATGGCACTTGTGCGGTCGGCTCCCTGACCAAAAGCAATTGCTCCGGTAAATAAAAGGGCTGTTATAAGTGTTGTACGTTTCATCGTAAATCGTTTTTAAATTGATTCAATTGGGTTAATTATTCCACAACAGTATTGTCAATTTCTGTGCCATTCTCTGCTCCATTATCGGTTTCAGGGTCAATTGCATCAGCCTGAATTGGTGTGGCTTCCTCATCCTCAGATTTAATTACAACTGCAACGCCTCCAATTTCTTCCCCGTCTTTAAGATTTATTAACCTTACACCTTGTGTTGCACGGCCCATAACCCTTAAAGTAGAAGCATCCAAACGTATAGCAATTCCCGATTTGGTAATGATCATTAAATCATTGTCATCGGTCACGCGTTTAATGGCAATAAGCTTACCTGTTTTTTCGGTAATATTAATGGTTTTAACACCTTTTCCACCACGATTAGTTACACGATACTCATCTATCTCCGAACGTTTACCATATCCCTTTTCAGATACTACCAGAACGTTAGCTCCCATAGTGTCCAAACATATCATACCTATAACTTCGTTGCCATTACTTACAATTGGTGCAACTTCAGTCTCAGCATCGTTCTCCGGAATATCGGTATCAGGTGCATCATTATTATCTAAATTAATACCGCGTACTCCCGAAGCGTTACGTCCCATCGGACGAACTTTTGCCTCGTTAAAACGGCAAACTTTACCAAATAAAGTAGCCAACATGATCTCATTTTTACCATCGGTCAACGCTGCTTCCAATAAGGTATCGCCTTCGCGAATAGTAATGGCATTAATACCGTTTGCACGTGGACGTGAATATGCCTCAAGTGTGGTTTTCTTAATGATACCATTTTTGGTACAAAGAATGATGAAGTTGTTATTCAAATACTCTTCGCTTACCAGATCGGTAATACGTAAATACGTTTTAACCTTATCATCAGGTTCAATATTTATCAAGTTCTGGATAGCACGACCCTTGGTTGTTTTAACTCCCTCCGGAATTTCATACACCTTCATCCAGAAACATTTTCCTTTTTCGGTAAATACCAATAAGTAATTGTGATTACTTGCGGTAAATAAATGCTCCACAAAATCCTCGTCACGGGTAGCACTTCCTTTTGAACCTACACCACCACGATTTTGTGTGCGATAGTCGGTTAAAGCAGTACGTTTGATATAGCCCATGTGTGAAATGGTAATTACCACTTCTTCATCGGCTATCATATCTTCCATACGCATGTCTTCACCTGAATATTCAATTAAGGTTCTGCGTTCGTCACCATACTTATCGCGCATTTCTACCAATTCATCCTTGATCAATTGCATACGCATTTCTTCATTGTCCAACAAAGACTTTAAACGCTCAATTAAAGCCATTACTTCGGCATACTCGCCACGTAACTTATCTTGTTCTAATCCGGTTAACTGACGCAAACGCATTTCAACAATGGCGTTGGCCTGAATTTCGGAAAGACTGAAGCGGGCAATTAATCCTTCTTTAGCTGCTACCGGATTTTGAGCCGCACGAATAATTTTGATTACTTCATCAATATTATCGCTGGCAATGATTAATCCTTCTAAAATATGGGCTCTTTCCTCAGCTTTTTTCAATTCATATTTAGCCCTGCGAATTACAACTTCGTGACGGTGTTCAACAAAATGAACGATCATATCCTTAAGGTTTAAAACCTTTGGACGGCCGCCAACAAGAGCAATATTGTTTACTGAAAATGAGGTTTGTAAGTCTGTATACTTATATAGTAAATTCAATACGACATTAGATATAGCATCGCGTTTTAATTCATAAACAACACGCATACCTGTACGGTCACTCTCATCACGTATGTCTGAAATTCCTTCCAGTTTTTTCTCTTCAACCAGGTCGGCAGTTTTCTTGATCATTTCCGATTTGTTCACCATGTAAGGGATCTCGGTAATGATTATGGCATCGCGGCCATCCACTATTTCAATATTGGCTTTGGCACGCATTACAACGCGACCACGACCTGTTTCAAATGCATTTCGTACACCCTCATATCCGTAAATGGTTCCACCGGTTGGAAAATCGGGAGCCAAAATAAACTTCATAAGTTCATCGATCGTTATTTCATGATTATCGATATAAGCAATAATACCGTTAATAACCTCGGTTAAATTATGCGGGGCCATATTGGTGGCCATACCCACAGCAATACCACTCGAACCATTGATCAATAAATTTGGGATACGGGTTGGTAAAACCGTTGGCTCTGTTAAAGAGTCATCAAAATTGGGTCTGAAATCAACAGTATCCTTGTCAATATCTGCCAAAAGTTCCTCAGCAATTTTTTTCAAGCGGGCTTCGGTATAACGCATGGCTGCCGGACTATCGCCATCAACCGATCCAAAGTTACCCTGACCGTCAATTAACGGATAGCGTAAACTCCAGGGTTGAGCCATCCTAACCATCGTATCGTAAACCGATGAGTCACCATGGGGGTGATATTTACCTAAAACCTCCCCTACGATACGGGCCGATTTTTTGTGTGCTTTGTTGCTAAATACCCCTAAATCAAGCATTCCATATAATACCCTGCGGTGTACCGGCTTTAAACCGTCACGCACATCGGGTAGCGCTCTTGATACAATTACCGACATCGAATAATCGATGTAGGCTGTTTTCATTTCATCTTCAATGTTAATGTTAATGATCTTTTCTCCGTCTGCCATAGTGTCTAAAAATAATTATTGTATGATATTTGTAATAGTTGCCGAAAGTAGTCAAATAGAACGGGCTTTGAAAGCAAATTTTACTTCGTATTTATTAACAAAATATGGTGAAAACCATTCACTCAAAAAAAACGTTCAATTGACCATAAGTTATATATTTGGTTTTAGTTATTTAATCAAAAAAAGGTAAATGTTGTATGGATAAGTTTTCGCCACGG
>JAYUZA010000325.1:0-2059 GCA_043752145.1 Flavobacteriales bacterium | reverse complement strand
CACCTAATGCGCGGAATTTTTTGTAGATAAAATTAAGTCTTCAAAACGTTGTGTTAGGCCAAAAAATTCGGATTAGGTGGTGACTTTTTTGGTTACTTTTTGTGCGGCAGACAAAAAGTGACAAAAAACCTGCCTTGATCGGTTATTTTTGACTTCCTATTTTCTTCAGCTTTTTTTATTATTTTTGCCTCATCACATGGAAAACACAATTAAAATAACCGTCATTGATCGTGAAGGCAAAACGCACGAGCTGGATGCCCCCACCGATATGGGCATGAATTTAATGGAGCTTTGCAAATCGTATGAATTACCTGTTGAAGGAACCTGTGGGGGAATGGCCATGTGTGCTTCGTGTCAGGTTTATACCTTGAATGAAGTTAGTTTATCCGAACAAAGTGATGATGAATTAGCCATGCTTGATCAGGCTTTTCATGTAAAGCCAAACTCGCGTTTAGGTTGTCAAATTCATTTAAATAATTCAATTGACGGATTAAAAGTTGAATTGGCTCCCGAAGGTTAGTTCTTTTTTTGAGTTAATTTAAAAATTCTCCAAACTACCAACAAGCCAAGCATACCCACAAGTATATAAAGCATCTTTACAATATTGCTTGTTTCTTTTTCTTTGGGAGATTCGGTTTTCGTTTCAGCTTTTATGTCTTCTTTTTCCGCCACCGCAAATTCTTCGGCATAAATTTTATCTAATACAGCTGTAATTGAATCGCCAAGGACATTATATCCGTGCACGTTTTGAATATTGGATGGTTTTGACAATTGCTGCGCTAACCACACATTATTATCTAATTTATCATTTGAAGGAGTTTGGTACACATCAAACGCTTTGTTGCTCAAACCTTGCTCGTAATATTTTTTAGCAAAAGCTGAATCCGGATTAAATCCCTGTTTGATCCAATTCATTTCATTGACACGTATGGAATCAAACCAAATTTCGGCCAATTGAATTTCATACTTTAATGCTGTTTCCAACAATTCCATTCTAAAGGCCGGACCCTGCGTTGGTCTATTCATTATTGAATCCACGTAAATTCCTTTTTCCCTTTTAGGTCCCGGCAAAATATCGTGATGCATTTCACCCGGGAACTGCTGTTCCCTGCCCCATTTTGCTTTTTCATAATATGCTTTGGCTACTTCACCTCCAGTTTCCACCGAAGCTTTTAAATAAGCTCGTGATGCAAAATGTCCCGCACCGCGATGACTTTTTGTATGCAATAACAGATCGGCTAATACTTCAAGCAATACAGGTGAACGATAATTCGCAAATGTCATCATGCCCGCAACACCTTTAATCGCGTTCGACAATTCTTTAAAATGTTCTTCTGATCTATAATCTTTATGCTTGAATTCGTGTTTGGCCAGATATTCATAAAATCCGGTTTTATATCCCTTTGTCAACGGCAATTCCAGTTTATCATCTTTCATTCTTGATAAAACATACTTCCCTAAATGCAATTGGTATTTTTCACGACCGAAATGCGCATTGGGATTTACTTTAAGCGCTTTTTCAACGTAAAGAACTCCGTTCTTCATATCGTTGTTGTGCATGTAGAACAAACCAAGGTTAGCATACGTTTCATACAGACCCGGTTTTTTACCTTCCTTTTTGTCCATCACTTCAATAGCTTTTTTCGGATTTCCTATTTTGTCATAAGCCATTGCCAGATCATCGTAATAATGCAAACTATCGGGATATTTTTTGAGAAGGTCGGTGCGGTTTTTAACACGCCAGTAATATAATTCCTGCGAATGCCTGTAGAATTTACCGGTGATCAATTCATGAATTTGCGGAAACTGTTGCTTTTCCATTTGAACCGTATCCCAATCCCATCCACAAGGCAGAAGAAAAAAGGGACATAAAAAAAAGAAAAATAAAATGATCGATCTTTTCATATGTAAATAATTTGATTTTTAACGGTCATATGGAATGCCCATTATCCATTACGTTTAAGGAAAATGGGTATTTCATATGATTGAGTTTATTATCTGTACTCTGTTTTAGCTGAAAGGTTCAATTCTGATGTCTGATGTCCGACATCTGATGTCT
>JAYUZA010000324.1:0-2061 GCA_043752145.1 Flavobacteriales bacterium | reverse complement strand
TGCGCCACCGCTATAGCTTTAGCGCACGCGGTCAGGGCGGGGTTAAATACCTTTTGTTCATAATTATTTCATTCGTATCTTTCAATTCAACTTTTTCTTGCAAAATTTATCGTGTGAAACAAATCCACTTCATAGCTATTGGCGGAGCAGCCATGCACAATTTGGCTTTAGCGCTCGTAAATCAAGGATTTTCCATTACAGGCAGCGATGATGAGATTTATGAACCTTCTAAAACGCGTTTGCAAAATGCAGGTCTTTTACCTGAGCAATTCGGATGGTTTCCTGATAAAATTTCATCCAAACTCGATGCAGTAATTTTAGGAATGCATGCGCGCATTGATAATCCCGAATTAATTAAAGCGCAGGAACTCGGTCTTAAAATTTATTCGTACCCCGAATTTTTGTACGAACAAACCAAAAACAAAAAACGCGTGGTAATTGGAGGAAGTCATGGAAAAACAACCGTTACATCCATGATCATGCATGTGCTTAAAACACAAAATATTGGGTTCGATTATTTGGTGGGTTCGCAATTACAAGGATTCGAACGAATGGCGCATATTGACGAAAAGAACACCATCGCAGTATTTGAAGGGGATGAATATTTAGCTTCCCCCATCGACCGCAGACCAAAATTTCATTTGTATAAAGCCAATATTGCACTTATTACCGGAATTGCATGGGATCACATTAATGTGTTTCCTACATATGATAATTATGTAGAACAATTTCGAATTTTTGCCCGCGAACTATCTTCTGCCGATTCGCTTTTATATTGTCAAAACGACCCTGAATTGGTAAAAATGGTCGACTCAACCGATATTAAAGCGCAAAAAATCCCGTATTCGATTCCTGATAACAATGTGAATGAAGATGCCAAAACAGAGATCTCCGTTAACAATAAAACGTACACGTTAAATGTTTTTGGCGATCATAATTTAATGAATTTGCAAGGAGCACAAAAGGTTTGCTCGCTTTTAGGTGTTAGCGATGACGCTTTTTACAAGGTAATTCAAACCTTTGCGGGAGCCGCAAGACGCTTGGAGCTAATACATAAAACAGATAATTTTATCGCCTACCGTGATTTCGCTCATTCACCCTCAAAATTGAAAGCAACTACTAATGCTATAAAGAGCCAATACAAGAAGTACAAGATCGTTGGTTGCATGGAACTTCATACATTCAGCAGTCTCAACGAAGATTTTCTTAATGAGTACGAAAACTCGTTTAACGACCCCGATATTGCTGTTGTATATTTTAATCCGGCTACGATTGCGCACAAGAAATTAAAACCAATCACCGAAGATCAGGTGAAGAAAGCTTTTGGAAGGAATGATCTTAATGTCATAACCGATACAACCGAGTTTAACAGTTTTTTAAAGACCATCGACTATAAAAACACTTGCTTATTATTAATGAGCTCGGGAACCTATGACGGGACCGATTTCAAAAAAATGTTCGCTGATCTGAACTTGTAGAATGGAAAAAATAAAAAAATATTTCCCAAAATTAACGGAAGAGCAGATCGCGCAATTTTCAGCTCTTAAAGACATATACGCTCATTGGAATGAGCAAATAAATGTAATAAGCCGTAAGGATATTGATAATTTTTACGAACGCCACGTCTTGCATTCATTGGCAATTGCGCATATTCAACGGTTCAATCCGCAGGCCGACATTTTGGACATTGGTACCGGTGGTGGATTTCCGGGAATTCCATTGGCCATCATGTTTCCGCAAACTAATTTTTTATTGGTCGATTCCATTGGAAAAAAAATAACAGTGGTTAATGAGGTTGTAAAAGCTTTGGATCTAAAAAATGTTGAAGCAAAGCATGAACGTGCCGAAAAAATAAAACGTCAGTTTGATTTTATAGTAAGCCGAGCCGTAACCAATATGCCTGAATTCATGACCTGGGTTAAAGGCAAATGTAAACTTAAAAGTTTACATTCTATACCAAATGGGATACTTTACTTAAAAGGTGGTGACCTTACCGAAGAACTTAATCCTTTGCGCAATTTCCATAAAGAATATTTAATTCAGGAATTTTTTAAAGAAGAA
>JAYUZA010000323.1:0-5547 GCA_043752145.1 Flavobacteriales bacterium | reverse complement strand
TATGCATACATGGGTGCCCTAAGTTTTATTATTGTTTCAATTCTTTCACCAATTCTTTCAGGCATTGCCGACTATTCGGGAAACAAAAAAAGATTTCTGCAATTTTTTTGTTACATGGGTGCTGCAGGTTGCGCAGGTTTGTCAATGTTCAACCCCCAACATCTTGAATTGAGTTTTTTAGCTTTCATGTTTGCCTCGGTAGGATTTTGGGGAAGCCTTGTTTTTTACAACGCGTATTTACCCGAGATAGCCGAACCAAAAGATCAGGATAAAATAAGTGCCCGCGGATTTGCAATGGGTTATTTTGGCAGTAGTTTGTTGCTCATTATTATTCTGGTTTTAGGCATGAAAGAAATTATGCCATTTAAATATGCGTTTATTTTAGTTGCGGTATGGTGGATAGCATTTAGTCAAATTACCTATAGCCGATTGCCGAATAATCCATATCAAAAACGCCTTCCCGATGCCTCGGGAGGAAATGTTTTGACACATGGTTTTAAAGAGTTGAGAAATGTTTGGCGACAATTAAAAACGAATAAAAAATTGAAAATATTTTTACTCTCATTCTTTATTTTCAGCATGGGGGTGCAAACGGTGATGTTTGTAGCAACACTTTTTGCAAAGACCGAAATTGATAACATGCCCGATTCGGGATTGATCATAAGTATTTTGATAATTCAATTTATTGCCATTGGCGGTGCGTTTTTATTTTCGTATTTATCAAAATGGATAGGCAATATAAAAGCTTTGATGATGGCTATTTTTGTGTGGATAGGTGTTTGTACCTACGCATACACCATTCATACACCAATTGAATTTTACATTTTGGCAGGTGTTGTGGGTTTGGTCATGGGCGGGATACAATCACTGTCGCGTTCAACCTATTCAAAATTATTGCCCGATACTACTGATCATGCATCGTTTTTTAGTTTTTACGATGTTTCTGAAAAAGTGGGTATGGCCATCGGAACGGTTTCCTACGGTTTTATTGTGGGTCTTACAGGTGGTATGCGCGAAGCAGTACTGGCACTCATAACGTTTTTTACGTTGGGGTTCATTATACTTTTATTTATGCCAAAAAAAAGTGTTTAATTGAGCATTAAATAAAATTCATGTTTGGAAATTTTCCGTTTAAGATATGTTCTGTGTCAACATTCAACCAATTGGATAGAATAGTTGAATAAACATTTCTGAAATCAACAGTATGTTTTAAATCACCATCTTCAAGATCACTTAGATCAGGTACTGCATTTATAATTCCTTTTTGTTTGAGTTTGCCTCCAATGAGAAACATATTGCCGGCTGTACCATGATCGGTCCCATTACCGGCATTTTGTTCAACCCTTCGGCCAAATTCTGAAAACACCATTATTAATGTATCGTCAAGCTTATTGTTTTTCTTTAAATCATTCACAAAAGAGTAAATTCCATCGCTAAAAGTTTGTAATAAACGGGCGTGATTGCCGGGCTGATTCACATGTGTATCAAAACTTCCATGGGATATATAATACACTTTTGTTTGCATGCCCGAATTAATAAAAGTTGAAATATTTTTTAATTGCTTTCCGAAATTGTTTCCTTTTATGTTTTTTCCCTTGAGTGCAAGCGATAGTGTATCATCAACCTCAATAGCATTGTGCGAATCGCATTTACCGCTGCAGGTAGCATCAAGATAGCGACCCAACCAACCGGTATTTAAGTAATCATTGTGATCGCTGGCAGTTTGCCAAATATCCATTGACCTAAAATGTGATCGGTCGGGATTTGGATAACCAACGCTATTTATAATGGTTAAGTAACCCTGGTCATATAGTTTTTGCATAGCGGCCATGGAGGGGTGCAGGCCTTGCAAATCGTTTAATTTAATTACTTCTTCTTTTTTAATGGCAATGCCGCTGCGTAATTTATAATATATATCGTTGGTATACGGTACAATGGTATTTAAAGAATCGTTACCTCCCGAAAGTTGAATTACAATAAGATTACGGCAACCTGTTTGAGGTGTAAGTATATTTCGTTCAAATGCTTTTAGAAATGATGGGACCAAAAGCATGCCCGATGCCAGTGATGTTTTTTGCAAAAATTCTCTTCTATCCATAAATCAGCACAATTGATATTCGGGTAATGAAACTATTTTTAAAATAATGTCTTTAAAATTCTTGTCTTCCTCAATAAGTTTTACTTTTTCGTTTGAAACGCCAGCGGGTATAAAATACATAATTAAGTCTGAAGTTGTAACATTGCTGCCAAAGATGTTTTCAATTTGTGTCCAATCAACTTTTGCGCCCGTGCGTTTTGCGGTTTTTTCCTGAACTTGTTCAACCCGTTCCATAGTTTTTGAATTAATATCATCGGCATTTTCAAATTTCGTATCAATTTCAATAATTCCGTCATTTATGAGTATGGCTGTTAGTTTTAAGCGAAACATAATTGTTGAACTGTCAATCCAATTTTTTCCACCGGGCCATCCGGCAACATTTGGAGGTGAAAACAAAACCTGACCTGTTAGGCGTTGAATCATAAAAAGTGTTTCGGGTTTTGAATAAACCACGTTAAATGATTTTGTTAAGCCAACCAGTAATTCTATCGGAGATTTTATTAATATACCAATATTTTTTTTAGCATAAAGCCAATCGGATAAAAATATTTTTCGCAGTAGTTTTTCGGTATCGTAATTGGTTGAGTAATAAAAATCAGCTAATTCTTTTACAATATCTTCATCAGGAACATCGTTTACAAGGTGTTTATAAAATTTACGGCATAAAAAAATAGCAGTTTCTTTTCGTTTAAGAATTATGTCAATTATATCCTCACCCGAAAAATTTTCGGTTTGACCCATGAATGTTTTTTCTTCGTCATCATGTTGGAGTTGGCGAAATTCAAATTCAAAGGTTTCGCGGTTGAATGCCCAGCCTGTGAAAGCACGAGCCGATTCTTTTATATCGGTTTCAGTATAATTGCCATGACCAATGGTGAATAATTCCATTAATTCACGCGCAAAATTTTCGTTGGGATGTTTTTTTCGATTTTGCTGATTGTTTAAATAGTTAAGCATTGCCGGTGATTTGCTAACGGCCATTAATAATTCTTTAAACGGAGCAAAGGCCAGCTTTCGGCAAATATTGTTTAGTTCCAGAAGTAGAATTGGGTTATTTACACCACAGGCAAAATGATTATGCCAATAATAAACCATGCGTTCGCGCAAAGCTTCTTTTCCTGAAATTAATTTGGTTAACCAACTAAAGTTGAGGTCACGTTTATACTCTTTTAATTTCTCTTGAAGTTTTTTATTGTCTTTAAAATTTTTGAAATCATGAATATTTGGCTTTTCGTTATTGGAAAAAACTAAAGGAGTGAAATTTTTACTGTCTAAAAAAAGATTGTCAACCAGCGTTTCGCAACTCAATGAATATGATTTGCGTGCAACATCAAAGCCTGTTCCTATGGTTGCACGGGAATATAGATGAATAACTTTTTCGACTGTCATATATATAAGACTAAGAATTCTTAAAATGGTTTAATGTCGATTTTTAAGCCAAAGCTGTATTCATATCTGCCAGGGGTAGAGCCAAATAGCCCCGAGCTAATAAAAATTTATTTTTTAGAAAAAATTGCGAGGGCTATAGGCGATAACCCGACCCTGAAGCAAACTATTGCCAGAATATTTGTTTTGTTAGAAAAAAATTTGAGTTCTGCTTTAGGGAGGCAGCCCCCTTCGATACGCGCAAATGTTTTTAGTAGTTATTAATTTTTGACAGCGCTACTCAGGATGGCTGATTCTTACTTCTCTTAACAATATTCTAAAATAAACGGATTACTTTTTCTCTCTCTGCCAATAGTCGTTTCATTTCCATGACCGCTGTATACAACATAATCGTCACCCAAAACCAAAAATTTATTTTTTATGCTTTGCATTAACACTTCCAAACTACCACCGGGAAGATCAACACGACCAATGCTGCCTTCGAATAAAACATCGCCACCGATCACAAATTTTTGCGCGTGACAAATAAATGCCACATGACCGGGTGCATGGCCGGGAACAAAAACAATATCCAATACATTATTACCTAGTTTTATTTGTTGACCTTCTTGTAAAAACAGCTCGGGCATGGGCGATTCCTTATATCCTTTTATGCCCCACAATTGAGCGGCTGCTGGCATACGCTTAAGGGTGGGAATATCTTTTTCGTGTAATTCAAGCTTGAGGCCCCAGGTATCCATACAAAATTTATTGCCAAACACATGGTCGATATGTGCATGGGTGTTTAGTAATCTTTTGACCGTCAGCTTATTGTTTTTTATGAAACCTTCCAACTCCTCCTCTTCCCAGCGCTCAAAACAGCCGGGGTCGATAATTATGGCTTCATTATTCTCATCATATAACACATAGGTATTTTCTGAGAAGGGACTGAACGTGAATTTTTGTATGGTTAACATAACTTAATTTAGGGCTTAAAGATAATAACTTGGGGCTTTTGTAGTTATATTTACCAGTAATGCGTGCAATTAAAATGTATAAATTTTTATTGGTACTGGGTATATTTTTTACCGGCACCCTTCGTGCGCAATTTTACAATGGCTCGTACCAGGAATTTGGTCAAAACCGAATTCAATTCAATCAAATTAAATGGCAAAGCCACGATTACGAACGTTTCAAGGTTTATTTTAACAGCGGTAGTGTTGACTATGCGGTGTATGTTGCGCGAAGCATGCAAAAAAACTTAATTGAAATTGAAGCTAAGTTCGATTTTCAGCTGGATGGAAAAATTGAAATTTTATTGTACAACACACAATCGCACTTTAAGCAAAGCAATATTGGCATTACCAACAACACGCAAAGTAATATTGGCGGTACAACGCGTTTTTACGGTGGTAAAATTTTTATTTATTACGAAGCCGACCACAATAAACTGGATCAACAAATACGTGCGGGTATTGCCAACGTAATGTTTAACCAAATGATATATGGCGGAAGCTGGAAAGATGTTTTAAAGAATACTACATTAATGTCGGTGCCGGCATGGTTTCAGGAAGGTTTTATTTCATACGTGTCGAACCCATGGGATGCTGAAATTGAAAATTATGTGAAGGATGGAATTTTAACCAAGAAGTTTCACAAGTTTAACCGCTTAGAAGGGCGTGATGCGCGCATTGCAGGACACGCTATTTGGAATTACGTAGCCGAAGTAAAAGGCGAGACACAATTGCCCAACGTTTTATACATGGCGCGCATGAGCCGTAATGTTGAGAACGGATTTTTATACACCCTTGGTTTTACTATTAAAGTTTTACAGGAAGAGTATGTAAGTTATTACGATAAAAAATTCAAGGACGATAATTCGCGGCAGGAAGAATGTAAGTTGGAGAAAATTGATGTAAAAACACCCAGGCGTTTTAAAAACCGTTTGATGCGCGATTATAAATTGAGTCCCGATGGAAAAAACCTGGCTTTTGTAACGCATGAATTAGGGCAGTACCGTTTATACATTTATAACATTGCCAAAAAGAAATTAAAACGGATTGAAAAGGGCGATTATAAATTAG
>JAYUZA010000322.1:0-2068 GCA_043752145.1 Flavobacteriales bacterium | reverse complement strand
AACAAGGCATTCGCATCATTAAATTAATAAGTCGTAGCGAGCCGCACGTTGCCAACCTTCATGACGATTATCCGCAAATTTCGGAAGCAGCTTTAAATGATAAAAAAAGTAAGGCCATTCTAAAATGGGTAAAAACAAAAACGAAAAGTATGTACGTATGGATCGAAGACGAATCAAGAGATTGCCCTTTTGACTATCCATGGATCAAGGAACAATAGTAGACATCAGATGTCAGACATCGGACATCAGAAATACTAAGAATAAAAAAATTGAACTAATTAACTAATAATATTTCGCCATGCAATTTAAATCAGACGTAGAAGCAGTAGAACATTTTGTTCAACAATACAAAAAACTTAATGCCGAGATCGGTAAAGTAATTGTAGGACAGGAAGCAGTCGTAAACCAGGTATTGATCTCGGTTTTCAGCAAAGGTCATGCATTGCTTGTAGGTGTACCGGGACTTGCAAAAACATTGCTGGTTAACACTATTGCCGATACGTTAGGACTAAGTTTCAAACGCATTCAGTTCACCCCCGATCTTATGCCGAGCGATATTATAGGATCTGAAATTTTGGACGAAAACCGGAATTTTAAATTCATAAAAGGCCCATTATTTGCAAACATCATTTTGGCCGATGAAATTAATCGTACTCCGCCCAAAACACAATCGGCATTGCTTGAAGCTATGCAGGAACGTTCGGTTACAGCTGCAGGTGTTCGGTATACGTTAGATGCGCCTTTCTTTGTTCTTGCAACGCAAAACCCCATTGAACAGGAAGGAACTTACCCGCTACCCGAAGCTCAGTTAGACCGTTTTATGATGAATGTTTGGGTTGATTATCCAACATTCAAAGAAGAAGTACAGGTGGTGAAAAACACCACGACCGAAAAAAACATGAAAGCGAATTCGATCATTTCAGGCGAAGAAATTTTATTTTTTCAGGAATTGATCCGAAAAATTCCGGTAACGGATAATGTAATTGAATATGCTGTTGGATTAAGTTCAAAAACACGTCCCGATGGAAACATGTCATCTGATCTGATCAAAAAATATATTTCCTGGGGTGCAGGTCCGCGCGCATCACAATACCTTGTATTGGGTGCAAAATGTCACGCAGCCATAAACGGTAAATTTTCGCCCGACATTGAAGATGTAAAAGCAGTTGCACTACCTGTATTGCGTCACCGCCTTGTACGCAATTATATTGCCGAAGCCGAAGGTTATACAGTTGAAAAGATCATCAATTCTATTTTGTAAAAAGAATATCTTTAACTCAGGCCCGCTCTTTATACTATTTTATGTTACGATACGCTTATTCTGCATTAAACAGATATGTATTTACCATTCAAAGCAAAAATATTTCTGTTTCTGTTTGTTTTAATAGCAAAACAGTCCAACGCACAAAATGACGTAAATTTTGATCCAAAAAATCCTGATTACACTCTTCTTTCCTCTGCTTTTCTAAAAGAAATAAATACTCACAGACAGTCTTTGGGACTTTCGTCACTTGTTTTAGACAATGACTTATACAAGGCTGCTCTGGATCAAGCCGAATACCAGCAAAATATTGGTGAATTAACCCATGATCAAAAATTCAACTTAAAAGCGACCCCGACAAATCGTGTCTTCTATTATGGGGGTAATCACGAAGGAGTTGGCGAAAACTGTCTTTACACCGATCCATATAAGGAAAATCAAACCACTACTTATACTTACAGCGAACTGGCAGTAGTATTATTCCAACAATGGAAAAACTCACCACCTCACTACAAAAATATTTGTACTACCGACTACCGAAATACAGGGCTTGGGTTCGTGATCGATCTGAAAAAAAACAGACTTTATGCCGTAGAGGTTTTTTCGGTTAACAAATTTACAAAGCCATTTGAAAACTATCCCAATATACCATCGGGCTTTGGTGTTAAATACGAAGCTGACCATAAATGCAACATTCTGCCTGATGTTGATTTTATCACAACAATCATGGCGAACTATATCACCTTCAGCAATGACTCTGTATTCCTGTATTACCGCGATCTAGAGAGATTCAAAAAGATCATTATT
>JAYUZA010000321.1:0-2070 GCA_043752145.1 Flavobacteriales bacterium | reverse complement strand
AATTAAATTGCGTGTTAGTTTACATATACAGTAACCTGCCCCAATCCCGATCGTTTTACAACTACACCATTTGAATCTAAAATTTCATACATATAATAGAAACTATCAATTCCATGGAAAGGCGGAAGACCTGAGGTGCTATTGTTAGGTGTATAAACGATTCGTGGACCGAATCCTGCAAACTGCCTAATTTTAGCTGTTCCGTATGGATTGCCGTTAAACGGATCGTTTGGTGTATTATAAGTTACTACCGAGGAAGGTAAAATATCAACATATGGGGCACCCGGAGGAATTGCCGGGATGGTATAATTTACTCGTACACCACTTTTGCTTACCAGGTATATTTTTGCCTGAGCCTGGTTATAGGTCTCGCGATCAAATTCCAGAGCTTCCAATACAAAAATTTCCAGACCCCCTTCTGATGACATGCGTGCCACAAACATATCGTGTCCGAACGCATAATCACCCGGATTGTATTCAACATAAAACGGATAAGCTAATGCCGGCATGTTAAGTTGTGCCGCTGTGGTAGGATGCGCTATGTCATCACACTCGCAATCGCAGCAACATAAATAAGGCAATGAAAAATCGGCAATTACCTGGTTGGGTTGTATAAGTATAGTTTGAGTTGGTGCTGCATCAATAGGAATTCCAATGGCCGTGGCACTTGAAAATGCTTCATAAGTTGTGATAGCACCTCGTAAGTGTTGCATTGTTTCATAATCGACCGGTGTTTTATCTTGCTTCACATCAAAAAATGCAAGACTTACTTTGTTGGCTTTATCAGCCCTGAATTCTTCAACCACAAAATTATGTTGTTGAACATCCAGTGTAACGGCATTACCCGGTACAACCATAATATATGTTCCGCCCGGTTTTACACCTGCCGAATGTTCAATACCCGGATGCTTTTGAATAAAGTTTGCGAACAAGGTTTGGTCATGTGTTTTTAGGTATTGGAATCTATACTGGAACGTATAATTCAACAGCGTAAGTGAGCGGTGCGTTGTATCGATAATAAATTCTTCCAACTGATCAAAAAGTTCGCGCATGTAATTGGTAAGATCAAATAAAAGCTCAGGTGTTTCACGCAATTTTGAGCTATGAATAATAAGATCCATGATTTGGTTAAGCGCTACTTTAACATTGATGGCACTTTGTACTGCGGTAAAATAATGTTGAATAAAGCCCGGAACCGGATCAACAGTTGTTCCTATATATCCGAATTTAAAATCGGAAAGGTTAAATGGCAGTTTAGTTGTAATAAGCGTATTCAGGCTTATGATCATTTGATCAATAGAGGTGTTGAGATATTGTCGTGCCTGTGCTAAGGTGCGTTGTGGTGCGAATATTGGTCCAATACTGGGAATTGAAATGCCAAAAATACCACCACCGCCACTTGAGAAACCGGTAAATCCAAAACCTGTTTGCGCCTGTGTTACCGATCCCAATAAGTCAAGAGAATTAACATTGGTAAGTAAAGCATTCAGGAAAGGATGCATGGCTTTACGAACCACAATTCCGCCTTCCAATACTCCCCAGCGGTTAAACAATTGTTGCATACTTGTTATTAAATGAGTACGCAGCGTTCCGTATTCGGTACGCAGATCATTAAAATCACAACGGTCATCAATATCATCAAAAGGATTTCCCGATAAACGTAACGTTATTACATTAAACGGTAGATCAAAACGATTTTTAAGGCTTTCGATCTCGGTTGTAACGGTTACGTAATTCTGACGAATAGCACCTTCAATGCGAAGGAAATTATATGGATCTGTATTGTAATACAAAGGCGTTAAAACCGGGCCTTGATCAACAGGTTGGTTAAAACTTTGGTTGCCGTAACCCAACGGCTCAAGCCCTTTAGCGAATAAAAATTTACGAATAAAATCAAAATTCCATTTTCTATCTAATGTCCCCAATTGGGCATCGGTTTCATTTACTTTGTAGTAATAAGGAATTGAACGGTCGCTTAGCGGTTCCATTTTTTCCTTACTTGGTGTAATAAGTACCGGCACACCCAATGGAGCAGGAGGCACGGGGGTAATATTGGGATTATTGATTTGC
>JAYUZA010000320.1:0-5565 GCA_043752145.1 Flavobacteriales bacterium | reverse complement strand
ACAAATTTATCACCTTTAAATAGTGTTTGAGCATATTCATTGTCATCGGTAAATACAAAAAAAACAGGATCTACAATCGCTTCCTCCATGCGCTTTATCGCTTCAATGTAATATGCCTGTTCAAGCAGTCCATGAATTTCATTTGTTTTTGTGTTTGAAGCATAGTCACCACGCCTAACATGTAGTGATACGCTATTTGATTCCAAAATAGCTGAAAGCATATTATGTTGCTCAGAAACAGTTTTAGGATCCTTTATAGATTCTAAAAAAGCAGGTGGCAAACATTCATGATACTTAAAAGATTGAAAATTTCCCTCTAAAAAAACATTCCCCTTCATATGCTCAAAACGAATATCGTAAGCCAATCCATTTTCATGAAAATAATTTAACCGGCCAAAATGAATTTTTTTTGACAGGCGTTGCAAAAAACTTAAGTTGCTTGTGTGAAGCAGCGCAGATCTATATGAGGATAAAGACTTTTGATGTGTAAAAATTTGGTCAATTAAATATTTTCGCTTTGTTTCGACCGGCAAAGTGTACCAATAAGTATCGCATACAACATCGGTTTTGATTTTCCCGGCTAATGATATTGCCGCGGCATATTGAAATAATTGATTTCCTAAACCACCCTGAATTAAAGGCACGATCATAACTTACCTGATTAAGTGTTATATTTGAATAATTTTTGCTAAATTAACTACTTTACCTGTCAATGCAAACCCAATTGCCAAAAATAACCGTAATTACTGCCAATTACAACCAGGGTAATTTCATTGAAACGTGCATTAAGTCGGTTTTGGATCAGGATTATTCGAATATTGAATACCTCATCTTTGACGGAAACAGTACCGACCAAAGTGTAGACATTATTCGGAAATATGAAAACCGGCTTACTTATTGGAAAAGTGAAAAAGATAACGGACAAACGCATGCCATAAATAAAGGATTAAAAATGGCCACCGGTGAAATTATTACATGGCTTAACAGCGATGATTACTTTTTACCCGGAAGTTTGATGTTCGCAGCCAACCAATATACCGAAGGTAAGTATGATTTTATATTGGGCAATTGCATTTTTGTTGATGTAAACGGACAACCAATTGCCGATCAAAAAAAATCGACATTACTTAATGGTCATGATTTTATTCCCGGTCACCACGCCTGTGTGGTAAATCAGCCCTCTTCCTTTTTTTCAAAAAAGATCCTTAGCAAAACCGGATTACTTGATGAAAAACTTCATTACGCAATGGATGTTGATTTTTGGATGAAGATCATTGCTCACCAAGGCGAAATGAGATATGTTGATGTGAATTTAACCTGTTTCAGAAGGCATAATGAGGCAAAAAGTGCTGCAGGAAATTTGCCTTTTATAACCGAAACCCTGAATAGTACCTTTTTTAAAGATCAATTAAAGCCGCTTGACCCGCACTATTACACAATTTGCAAAAAGTCAATTTACAGATCCTATTTTGAAAATTTGATATTAGAACATCAGTCAAAAAAAATATTCGGGTTCTATTCGAAAATCCTATTTGTTTTACCCCTTTTCTCGACCAAAAAAATAATCTCTTACATTTTTTTGAAAATAAAATTAAAATTAAGGGCTGTTTTTAAAAAAAATTAAACAACTAAGGCCTAAGGGTCAAATCCCGTAAAATTTTCTGATCGACTCACAAATTATTACAAGCTCATCTATCGTAAGCTCATAAAACAAAGGCAACCGTACAAGCTTATCCGAATAATTATCGGCTTGAAGCAATTCAGGTCCTTCGTATTTTTTTTCATAGTAAGGGCTTTTATGAAGAGACAGGTAATGAAAAACGGCATGGATTTCCTTTTCCTTTAAAGCCGCAATTAAATTTTGTCTTTCGTCAATTGAATTACAAACCAGATAAAACATATGCGCATTATTCGTAGCTCCTTTCGGAATTACGGGCAGCTCAACACCTTTTGCTTTCAATCCACCAAGCTCATTAAAATAATAGTCCCAGATGTGTTTTCTTTTTTGCTGAATACTATCAAGTTTTTCCAATTGCGCGTATAAAAAAGCTGATACGATCTCGGATGGTAAAAAAGAAGAACCTATGTCTACCCAACCGTATTTATTTACTTCACCTCTGAAAAAAGAAGCCCTGTTGGTTCCCTTTTCCCAGATAATCTCAGCTCTTTTGACAAACCTTTCGTCATTTATAACCAACATCCCTCCCTCACCGGCAATAATATTTTTTGTTTCGTGAAATGAAAACGCTGCAAGATGTCCGATACTTCCCAAAGGTTTTTCATTATAAAAACTGTCAATTGCCTGTGCTGCGTCTTCAATTAAAAATAATTTATGTTTTGTTGCGATCTCGCTTAATTTATTTAGATCACATGCCATGCCTGCATAATGAACTACAACAATTGCCTTCGTTCTTTCGGAAATCAATTCTTCAACACTATCAACATTTATATTCGGATGATTGGCTTCACTATCGGCAAAAATAATTTTGGCTCCCCGTAATATAAACGGGTTTGCAGTACTCACAAAGGTATAGGACGGTATAATAACTTCATCACCAGGCTGTATATCAATTAAAATGGCGGCCATTTCCAACGCGTCAGTACAGGATGTTGTAAGTAAACATTTTCTAAATCCATATCTTTTTTCAAAAAATTCATGGCAAAGAGCTGTATATTTACCATTGCCTGATATTTTTTTAGTTGAAACCGCATCGTAAATGTAATGTACCTCTTTACCAGTCAAATATGGCTTATTAAATGGGATCATATTGCTTTTGAACATGCAATAAAAATAAACATTAATTGGCATACCCCATCGTAAAAAGGACATGAATATTTTAATTACGGGTATAAACTCGGTTTTAGGAGCTCAACTGGGGATCTCTCTTTTAAAGGAAGGGCATTCGGTTTATGGAACCTATAACCAAAATACGGCCAATATTCCTAAAGAAATAACTTCATTTCATCATACACAAATACCAAACGCAGGATTTATTCCTGATCTGCTATTTTTAATCGGGGCTTATGTGCCACGTGGTGCTTATACTATTCACGATGAACGATTCATTACGCAAACTATTGAGCCCATTAAACAGCTTGTTTCATTGTTTCCAAACGCACGTTTTGTACTGGCTAGTACGGTATCAGTTTATGGTGATACAAGCGGTTTAATTAATGAAAAAAGTGTTTTTACAAATACTTCTTTATATGGTCAATCAAAGTTAACTGCCGAAAAAATAATTCAAGGAACAACCTCATGGGCTGTCATTCGATTCAGTTCCATTTACGGCAAAAATTTCGGGTCAATTAATTTTATTAATAGAGCCATTAAACAGGCCGAAGAATCAAGGGAAATAGTTATTCATGGAGACGGATCACGACAACAAAACTATATCTACCTTGCCGATGCAGTAAATTTTCTTAAAAAAACTGCCTTTCACGATATCAACGGTGTTTTTTTGGGCACTTCACCAAAGTCGCACAGCAATAAAGAAATTGCCGATCTTATTGCCACCCTTATTGAAAATACCGGTATACAATATGAAGGTCAGGACATTTCACCCTCATACCATTATGATAATTCTGAAACAATAAAAATGCTTAATTTTAACTCCATGACCACTGTCCAAAAGGGGATAGAAGAAATAATACGCAAATGAAAAAAACAATACTTATAACAGGAATAGGCGGTAACGTTGGGCAGGGTATTTTGCGTAACATTAAATCACTAAACTACGATCTTACAACTATTGGTTGTAATATTGATGCTGTTTCGGCAGGAAATCATTTATGTAAAAAAGTTTATAAGGTCCCATACGCTTACGAAGCAAATTATCTTGAACAGATAAGATTTATTTGTGACACCGAAAAAGTTGATCTTATCATTCCTTCTACCGATTATGAAGCCCTGTATTTAAGTAAAAATACAAACGTGTTGCCTTTATTGGCAACTAACGATCACAAAACAAATGAAGTTTTTACTGATAAGTATTTTACATGGATCGAGTTCAGTAGACACACTATTCCATTCGCAAAATCATTTTTTCCTTCTGCGTATAACAATGAATTCACTCATACCGTACTAAAACCAAGAAAAGGTCGGGGTTCTCGTGGTGTTATTTTTGACCCCCCAAGTGTTAAAGGATTTAGTGATGATGACTATATGGTACAGGAACTCATGAAGGGTATCGAAATAACATCGGGATTTTATATCGATAAGAACAATAATTGCGTTGGAAAAATAACATTTGAACGTCATCTGGCGAATGGCGCAACTAACCTTTGTAAAACCACCAATGCATACGACAACCAGTTAAACGATATTATTCAAAAAATGACAAGTCACTTCAAAATAAAAGGTTCCTGCAACATTCAGGCAATTATTTATAATGGCACTGTTATCCCGTTTGAGATTAATGGACGTATTTCGGGCACCAATTCAATACGCGCTCAATTTGGTTTTAACGATGTGCAATTTACATTGGACGAATTACTGTTTAATAAAGAAATTAAAGCTCCTGTTGTAACCGATGGTGCGGCTATTCGCATGCTAGTTGATGTGATCTATCCCGGGAAAGAAGGCTATAAGGCCATTGAAGATTGTTCAATCAATAATTTTGTTTTTTGATGGCAGAGAATTTTATATTTTTTGATGTTGCAAATACGCTTTTGCATAAACCAAAGGTTTACGAAGAGATCTATATCTGCATTAGTTCAATAAATTCAGCGGTTGAATTAAAAAAAATAAAACACAACCATAAACTATTAAGTGAGTGCATTAAATTTCCCGATAAAACCAATGAAGAATTCTACAACTATTTTAATGCCGAATTATTGCTTAGTTTAGGAATAGAACCTAATCCACAACTATTATCAACAATATTCAACGCCTGCTCTTATTTGGAATGGTCGGCTTTTGAAGACTGTGCGGCAATAAAGGACATAAATGCCGATATGGGCATTATTTCAAATTGGGATAAGAGTTTACCTGAAAAATTAAAAAAACACTTTGGTCTTACGTTTATTCCTGTTATTTGTTCACAAGAGGCCGGTTTTTCAAAACCCGATACCCGCATATTTGAAAAGGCCTTGGCTATGCTTGAAAAAAAATACGATAAGGTACTGTATGTGGGAGACTCTATAAAACTGGATATTATACCGGCAAAAAACAGCGGAATCAATGCCATACTTATAGATCGCGAGAACATTTACCCTCATTTTTCAGGATATAAAATAAGTGATCTAACCCAGTTGACCAAATATTTATGACCGACAAGAAACTGTTAAGCCTTGTAGTACCTGTATACTTTGAAGAGGAGTGTATCGACCAATTTATATTGGAAACCACGCAGGTTTTAAATGCACACGATCTGAAGTACGAAATTGTTTTCATTGATGACGGCAGTAAAGATAAAACGGTTGAGAAAATTAATGCCCATATTCAACACAATAAAAATATACGTTTGCTTGTTTTCTCTTATAATCACGGTAAACAGGCAGCCGTTACCGCAGGCATTAAATATGCCAAAGGGGATTATATGATCTATATGGATCCCGACCTGCAAG
>JAYUZA010000319.1:0-2076 GCA_043752145.1 Flavobacteriales bacterium | reverse complement strand
CCACACACCATCATTCCCACGAAGGCGTGGAAATCTCCCCATGCCCAACATTTTCACGGTAATTAACATCCATAATAATTTTCTTTACACTAACTTGGTTCACTTTTCGCTTTAAACAAACCAACCAATAAAATGACCGAAGCATTAGAAAACAGCTCATCCAATCTCAAAAAGTTTTTCTTATTGGCTTTGTCATTCTATTTAATCCTTGTTTGTTTCCCATTCCCTCTAACGTATATCCCCAATTCAATTGAAACACTTGAATGGATGAATCAACCAATTGACTCGTTCAGCTATTGGTTCGGCAAATCGGTACTACGCATAAGTGCTCTTGGAACTGCCGACATGTATAGCACCGGTGACTCGCTTTTCGAATACGTTAAACTTGTTTCATTGCCGGTTTTGAGTTTGTTGTTAAGTGCAGTTGTTTTCGTTTTTTCGTATAGTAAAACCGATTATAAAAAACTGTATAAATGGACCATCGTTTATTTACGGTATACCATTGGTGCCGATCTTTTCATTATGGGTTTTGCATTGTTGTTTAGTTATAGTAATTATTATTCCATGGATGCTCACAAGCTTCTACAACCTGTAGGCGATTTTACACCCGATTATTTATTTTGGACTTTCATGGGTTTTTCAAAGGGATATATTTTCTTTTGCGGGATCTCTCAGGTCATTATCGGTTTTCTCTTTTTCTTTAGGAAAACGACCACCTTTGCCGCTTTTTTAGCAATTATCTTTTTCATCAATATAGTGGCCTATAGTTTCGCTTATAATTTCACGAACAAGCTATCGGCCATGCACATGCTTTTATTCTCGATCATTGTTTTAGGTCCGAACATTAAAACAGTATTCAATTTTTTTAGGGGTAAAACAACCGCGCTTAAACCGTATACCATAAGTTTGGTAAGTAAGGAAATACACGTAATGCGTATTATCGCAAAATGTAGTTTCATTACGCTGCTACTTATACATGAATTGACCCGTATAGAGAATATACGTCCGGTCCAACCCCTAAAAGGTGTTTACAAAACCATACAATTTTTCAGGAATGGAGACACGTTACAGAACGACCTTATTTTTTTTAAAAAGAAAAATATGTATGAAGGTTGGGATAAATTAGTAATTGATAAAGGATATGCAGCCATTCATACAAAGGGAACGTTCGGTGGAGCAGCTGATATGGCTATTGAAGTGGACACGGCTAAACATACGTTTGAGTTGTTCACGTTTTATGACTCTACAAGACGATTTAAGTTCGAGTATAAAGAAAATTTTACTGATTACGGTGCCTTTTTAAATATTTCGGGTATCTATGTTAACGATACGATAGAGGCGCGATTTCGTAAGAAATGGATAAATGAGTTCCCGTTGATGTATGATAAATTCAGGTGGATAGCTGAGTAATGAGATTTCAAACAATATTACTTCCTGCATTGCGTTCTGATAAAACCATGCCTAAACTTTTACGCCATATGCTTATTGCATTATTGCTTTGTTTTAGCACCAAAACAAAGGCCCAATCATTTTTTATTCAGGCCGATTATCCTCTACTATTTAGCAAGCTTAAAGGCGTTGCAGCAGCCGAAGCCGGTTATGAACACAGGTTATTTGGTGGTGGTATTTTACTTTATTTAAATGGTTCGTACACCCTTTGCAAGGGTCTTGAAAAAGATAATTTACACGGATTAGGAATTACGGGTGGTTTAGGAAGAGCCATGCCGCTTAACGCCTCAATGAATGCCGATCTGTTTTTACGTTTTGGTTATTCAAATCTCCAAAATTCGATTATTGCTACCGATGGTTTTTATGGCGAGGCAGGATTCAACCTTTTTCACACCAGTATATCAAACAGCATCGGCCTTAATTTCGCTTATCGCCAGTATTGGCTTAACGACCTCAATTATTCACTGACCGATAAGGTAAACGGGAAATTTGGTGCTTTGCTAATGGGAGTAACGTTCAAGATTTGGTCCTAACCACACCCTTTTTTTACACCCTGGTTGGCTCACCCGCACCAACCTCAAACTACAAACTTCAAACAATTTTATAAAACATCTATCAACTCGACCT
>JAYUZA010000318.1:0-13432 GCA_043752145.1 Flavobacteriales bacterium | reverse complement strand
ATCATTCTTTGCCCAATATGGACTCTTTGCCTGATTGAAGATACCATAAGCCAGATCAATTGAATTTTCCCAACTCAGCTTTTCCTTTTTATAGTTTGCAAAAAGATGGACAGCCGCATTTAACGAAATGGAATTTTGACCACCACCCGACCAATTGCTTAATGCCACCTGTGTGAATTTCAGATCCAACAGGCCACCTGTTTTCCAGCTTGTATCTTTTGGCGTAATGGTATCGGTTTGTGCTATTGCGGCTACTGAGGTAAACACCAACAGAATTATTATTTTAAGCTTCATTTTTTTTTGATTTTTGCAATCAAATGTAAGGTTTTAAAAATGCAAGATGATACATAACAATTTGTTTCTGTTACATTAGTTAAAGAAAATTGGGTTAAAATTCAGCAGAAAAGGTGCTACTTGTTAAACGTGTAGTTGAATCCGAGTCCGAATAATTCCCTGAATTGGGTAGTAGGTCCTGTTTTTGTTTTATACAATCCTGTTAAGGGATCTATTTCACTTGTATTGCGTGTTATTTGCACATCGTGATCGTAAATTAACACGGCATTTATACTTACCGAAATAAACCTGTTAAGCTTCCAATTAACAATGAACTCACTGTTTACATCGATGTTTTGCGGATTGTTGGAATAATTGGTGAATAGATCCAGACAAACGTGAATGTCAAATTTTTCGGTTATATGCGATTTGTACATGACCTTAAATGTACCCCCGAATTCCTTGCGTGATTTTTTTCCCGAGCCGGGAATACCTACACCTTCAGCGTCCTTCTCATTGGGAACACCAAAGGCTCCCAGATCGGCCAGTGTTTGGTTGTTTACGATAGTAACTTTAGCTGAAAAGGGTGCTATTAAAATATTGAAACGTTCGTTGGGTTTATAATCGAAGCCAAAACCAAAACCAATGTATGCGGGTGCTAAAAAATCGGAGATTGTTATTTTTGCCGAATCAACTGCCAATGGATTTGAATACCCTGTACCAAACTGACTTCTGAACGTTAAAAATGTTTCGTACTCCCAATGCCGCCAGGCTATGCGTCCATAAAGTGAATTTAATTCAATGCGATCATCACTTTTTGCCCAATACGGACTTTTGGCCTGGTTAAAAAAACCATAATCCATGTCAAGAGTATTGGTCCAGGTAGTATGCAGTCCTCTATAATCGGCAGCCAACGACAATGCCGTATTAAATGCAATTGAACTTTGTCCGCCACCGGCCCAGTTATACAACGAAACTTGCGTGAATTTTATATCAAACGCACCCGATACGTGCCATCCAAGCGTATCATGTGTATGTGTTACACATGTATCGGCATAAGTGATAGTGTCCTTAACAATGGTATCCTTAACGGCAGGCGTCTGAGCATTGGCAACATGCGCAAGTAGCGTGAAGGCTATGAGTAATCTTATAAACATAAGGGCCGCTGGAGGGAGCGCAAAGATAAATCAAAGAGGCGGGTTGTTTACATATTTGCGTCACTTTTGCCTTATTATTTCAAAATTCAAGTGTTCAAAACTGCAGGGGTCCACCCATTTTGAAGCTGAATAAAGCCGTTTCTTTGAAAAAAAAAATCGTGGAAAATAAAGTGAAAACATCAACAGGGGTATTGCCGCTAACCATTAATGATTTAAGGGAAAGACAATTCAACAATTCTTCACTTGCCGGGGATGAGAGACAATCGCTGATCAACTATGACAGTTATCGCATCAATTACCTTAACGCTTCAGAGACTGAAGAAGAGTTTCACAAGCGCTATTTTGAGCTTCAGGCAAAAGCGAATCTTGCGCCTTATACCGAGTTCTTAAAAGAGCGTTATCAGGAATAACTATCATTGCTAAAAACAGATATTATAAAAAACAAAAAAACCGCCTTTATAGCGGTTTTTTTTATATCATTAATTGACTATTAATTTTTCTTTTTCTTGGCACCTTTTGAGTCGTAATCTGAAGAGTTGCCACCATCGGTAATTTCGGTTCCGTCCTGCTCATCAATTACACCATCACCATTTGTATCTTCAGTACCCTCTCTCAATTCTAAATTCGAAGACGCAACGTTTCCGCCAGTGTTAAAGGGCTTCACTTCTTCTTTTTGGCATGATGTAGCCATAATGCTTAACATGGCAAAAAGAAAACTATTTAAAATTAGGCGTTTCATAAAAATTGCTTTACAACTACTTATACTACAAAAGTAACGATAAAGTTTTAGTTTTCATATAGTTTCTCAGAGATATTTTCCTGTTTTACGGGAAATTTAACACTAATGATCAATTTGACCAAAGTACCGGTCGTTTTGCCTGAGGCATCGGTCAAATCAAGGGGGCCAATTATCTCTAAGTCTTGGTTGGTGAGCTTTTTCAAAAGTCCTAAACGGCCACTGGTAATTTCAATGCCCCGCGAAATATGGGTTGAACCGGTATCTACCTTATTGCCTAAACTTGTGGAAATACCTATACCGTCATCCACTATTTCTATTTCAACTAGTTGGTTGTCATCGTTTAACGAATGGATATCGACAGTTATTTTTCCTCTATAGTCTTCTTTTGGCAAAATACCATGCCAAATACTATTCTCAATATAGGGTTGAAAAAGCATGGGGGGTATTAAAATGGTGTTGGGGTCTAAATTGGGCGATATTTTTATTTCATAGTCAAAACGATCGGGAAAACGCATGGTTTCTAAAGACAAGTAAAGATTAATGCGATCAATTTCTTCAACTAATGGAATAAGATCGCCACTGATAGAACTGTCCAGATTTTTACGAATAAGTTTCGCGAAATTGGTGAGGTACCTGTTAGCCTCCAATTTATCCTGCTTATTTATATAGTACTGAATTGAATTTAACGAGTTAAAAATAAAGTGACGATTCATACTGGCGTTGAGTGATTGTTGCTCAAGCGACATTAATTTTGATTTATAATACAATTGCATGGTTTCATTCTTACGTTTGATCTGTGCCAAACGAAAACGCCATATAAGAACAAGAATAATTACACCAACTAATGCGCATAACGAATAAAACCACCAGGTTTTCCAAAACGGTGCAACAATAAAAAATGAAAAACTTGCAGGTGTTTTAGACCATAAACCATTGGCGTTTTGTGCCATTACTTTAAATGTATAGGAACCGGGCGCTAAATTTGAATAGGTAATATACCGTGTTTCGGTAATAGGTAACCAAGTTTGATCAAAACCTTCCAACATAAATTTATACCTCAGTTTTTGCGGCTGTGTATGACTTATACCTGTGAAGTAAAATGTAAAGTGATTTTGATTGTACTTGACTTTTACATTTGATGGAAAGCCAAAATCGTTGATCGGATTTTTGGTGATCTTTTCCCAATTTGGATTTTCAAACAATATTTTTACATCGGAAATATGAACGAACGGCAGTGATTTTGAATCGATCGAAAAACGTTTCTTCCCTATTTTAACCAAACCTCCCTCTGTTCCAAACCATAAATTATTATATCGGTCTTTGTAAACGGCATTCATATTTGTTTCGCGGGCTTTTAATCCTTCGTTACGTCCGAAAGACTTTGCAATAATCGTGTCGCCCGAATAATATGCATTCAGATCCAATTCAAAAATTCCGGTATTTGTACCGAACCACAATTTTTCATTGTCGTCCATAATAAAATTTACGTCACCCGACATGGCATCGTTCTTAACTTCAAGCGGAATAAAATTTTCATTTTTAAATAAGAACAATCCTTCTCTTGACCCAACCCATAAATTATTCTTACTGTCAAATTTTAATGAATAAATAGTGTTGTCATCAACATTTTTGTTGAATTTAAAAAGTGTTGCGTTTTTCCCGTCAAAACGATACAAACCTTTTTGACCGGCCAACCATAAATTGCCTGCTTTATCGGGAACAATGCATCGAATATTGCTGTTAAAACCAAAGATCTCGGTTTTTTCATCAAATGAAATAAACTGATCGTTCCAAAAACAATTTAAACCGTTTTTCGTTCCTATCCAAAGTTTTCCGTTTTTATCGGCATATAAACTTGTGACTTTATCTGACAACAATCCGTCCTTCTCATAATATGATTCTATCTTACTCCCGTTATAAACACTTAAACCAGCAGAAGTCCCCATCCAAATGTTTCCATCAGGTGTTTGAGCCAACGACCATACAATATTATTGGCCAAACCATCCTTTTCATCGTTAAACGTTTTAAACCTACCATCTTTCATCATGGTTACCCCATCGTTATGGGTAGCAAACCAATAGGTCCCGTTTTTTGCTTGTAAAATGGACATGATCTGATCGCTTGAAAGTCCATCTGACTGCGTATAGTTCAACACCGATTTTCCGGTAAATTTGATTATTCCTTTTCCATCGGTGCCAAACCAAATATTTCCTTCGTTGTCCTGTCCTGTAAACCGGATGTTGTTATCGGTTAAACCATTTTGCGAATTAAAATTCTTAGTTCTTAATTTTTCATCAACGAGACTAACTCCACTTATGGTTGAGACCCATAAATTATTATCGCTATCGTAAAAAAGTTGACGTATGGCATCATCAATTAATCCTGTTTCAATACTAAGTTTACGGAATAGTTTACGATCCTTAAAAATAAATAACCCCTGACCAAAGGTTGCAACTGCCAAACTTTTTCCTTTGCCCGCAATAAAACTGCAGTTTAAATCAACAAATGCTTTTAATTGAGAAAACTTGCCCTCAACCGTATTGAAACTATAAACACCGTTGTCGGTCGAGATCAATAATTCATTTTTTTCGCCAACAATTACATTTCGTGTATCTCTTACGTTTGAATCTTTGAGTGTAAATGTTGTTATTTTATTGTTCTCGATTTTTACCAGCGTGCTGTTTTCGAACAATAGCCACATGGTTTTTTGAGGATATTCGGTAAAGGAAACCAGATCGGATTCGTTTTTAAACGTTTTTGAAGTAAATGTATTGTTTTTAAAAACCGAGTATCCACCCATGCAACCAAACCAAACGCCACCTTTTGAATCACAAAAAATTGATTGGACTTTATTGTTCAATAAACCATTGTTTGTGCTGTAATTTTTATATTCAATGCCGTCAAACCTGCTTACCCCGCTAATGGTCGAAAACCATAAATAACCATAATTATCCTGACACATGCCGGTAACCTGCGATTGTGCCAAACCATTATCGGTTGTATAATTTAAAAAGCCGTATTGTTGAGCGTTAAGGGTGTTCATGCTACAAAGGCTGTAAATGATCACAGCCCTTGCAGCAACAGTTATGATGGAATATATAGAGAAAACTTTTTTTAGCACGTGGCTAAATTAACCGATTTTGTTTATGATATCCATAAAATCGCTCAATTTTCTGCGCGCTACCGGGATCATTTTACCGTTCGACAACTGAACATTATTGCCATCCTGACGGGTGAACCCTTTTAAATGGTGCTTAACATTTATGATGTGTGATTTGTGAACACGGTAAAACACTTCGGGATTCAACGAATCCTCATACACCTTAATGTTTTTACAACTTAAGAACTTTCGGTTATCGTTCATGTAGATCATGGTATAATTGTCGCTTGCCTCGAGGTGAATTATTTCATCGTTCTTTACAACGGTAAATCCATCACGTGTAGCCAAAGAGATTTTTTCATTGTCCTTAAACACCGTTTTTTTGCTGTCGGCATTTTCAATGTTAGCAGATAATTCAATGCTTAAGTCGGGATTGAGGCGAATTACCTTTTTAACGGCCGCTCTTAATTCATCAAGTCCAATCGGTTTTTCAATATAGTCAACTGCATCGGCTTTAAATGCCTGCAACGCATATTCATTGTACGCTGTAGTAAAAACAACCGAAAATTTTCGTTCAGGATATGATTGTAATAATTGAAACCCGTCTTCACGTGGCATTTTTATATCTAAAAAGATCAGATCGGGGCTGTGAGCCGTAATTAATTCGCGGGCCTTTTGAGCCGAGTCGGCCATACCTACAATTTCTAATTCAGGACAATATTCATTAATGATCATCCTTAAGTTATCGCGGCAGTTGAGTTCATCGTCAACAATTACAGATCTGATTTTCATGGTGAGTGGTTTTAGTTTGAGTGAATTTACGGAAACAGATTTTAAAAAGTTAGCCGAACTAACCAAACGATGTTCCTGTTGATCAAACGGTATGTTTTATTGATTGAACTGTTAAATAAGGGAACTAACGGTAGTGGCCCAAGTGGCCGGGGTAATGGTTTTTGCAAGCATGTTGCTGTTTTTTCCAAACTTAAGTACTGCTGTATGTTCCATTTGAATGAACTTAACCATACAACTTGTAAGCGCTTCGACATTTCCCGAAGGAAAAGTAAACCCGTTTTGACCTTCTTTTAAAAAAGTGGTGATGGAGCCAACCTTATCGGAACTAATTATGGGAAATCCGGCTGCCGCATATTCGTGTAAAGCAACTGCCCAAGGTTCAAAATGGCTTGGTAAAATAAAAACCGAAGTTTGCTTCATGCACTCATCCATTTCATTTGGTTGAATAAATCCCCAGTGCTTTATTTTTGGATGTTGTACGCGTTGTTCCCAAAGTGCACCTGTTCCCAAACACCACAATTCCCAATCGTGCTGAACGTGGTCAAATGTTCTAATAAACGCTTTCCACAAATCAAATATTCCCTTAAACTCAAGATAACGACCGACAAAAATAAAACGTTTTGGTAAATCTCCGGTTTTGAAAACAAGGTTATTAGTGTATACTTTATCAAAATAATTTACATCGGCCGAATAAACACCTTGTAAAATTTGTGCGTCATTAAATCCCAGTTTTTGCGCGTATTTAAGTTGTGGTTGACCCGCGATCCAAACATGTGAAAAATACTTTTTTACTGTAAACGCACCTAGCATTGCATTTATTTGTTGTTTCATTGATCCTGTCCATGGTGTATCAAAACCTCCCACTACCGGAATTTTAGTTACATACTTTTTGCAAATTTTCAAATACTCTTTATCAATCCATCCACTGCAATATAATAAAGAAGGGTTTAATTCATCAACCAGCGCATTCAATTGATTAAGATCGTACCCCGTTCTATCGTAGAAGGTAATGTGTTGAATGTTCAGATCGAATTTAAACGGAGCTTCCGGATTTAACGGCCAATGTATAATATGGATCTGTGCGTTTGTTTGTACTTGCAATTGCTTTATACAGACCAAAAAATAATTGGCCATTTCACTATATAAAAACACTATGTGCTTTTGATCAGCCAATTTTTCGTGCTTTTACTTTTTTTCGAATTCGGCTAAACAGGAAAATGAAGAGAATTCCTCCCAAAATGCCGTACCAAAAATACCGGTGAAACAACATTTGCTTTATGTATAAAGGAATTAACCGATAATTAAACGGAGTCTCTTTTGGTGCTCCCGACCACATATTGAGTCCGCAGGATTCAAGCACGGGTGTTTTATTTCCGGTAAAGGAAATTGTTTCAAATGAAATTTTTGAATTCTCCACTTTCACTCTAAGAATACCGTCCCTTGGTAAATCGCGAATGGCCGTTTGAATATAGGTGATGTTGTTTTCATCTTTAAAATAAAAAAAGGAAGCCGGTGCATTTGCGCCCAGCGAACCGCTAAGCCAATAAAAAGCTGTTTTATTGCTATGCTTTTTAATCATTGGAAGAATATCGGACTTAAAATTTGTACCGAAGTCCGCTTGAGTATTATCCAAAAATACAGTTGAAAGTTTTTCGTTTCCTTCGGTCCAAACCGGTCGGTGTGAAAAAATAAAAATATTTTTTACCGCTGAGCCTTCAAGACAATTAGTTTCAAGTACATCTTTCAAAAAAGCCAGTTGTTCGCCCTTTATACTGCCATCGTTTATTTCGGCATCAAGAACAATGTATAGTTCGCTGCCAATGATAAATTGAAACCAGGTCTTTCCGAAATTTTCCTGGTAAACATCTCCACTTACATCGTGATTGCCCACTGCGTTGAATAAAGGAATGGTTAATTTTTTGAAAAATGATCGCTGATAATTGGGAATGTTATTTCGCACATCCATAAAAAGATCCCCAGTAGAAACAAGAAAAGAAGAACTATCGTTGTTCAAGGTCTCCATATTTGCTAAAAGTGAGGATGCCGGAAAGCCTGAGATATTTGTTGAACTTCCATGAAAATGCCCGCCCACAAAAAAAGAATACTTTCCGGGATCATTAATACTTATTGGAAGTTTATTGAACGAGGATACCACTTGCGCATTTAACGCGATCGAAAAAAGAAATAATATGCAAAATAATATCCTCATTCTATTTTACTATTTTTATGGATGATCCTTTCTCGACCTCTTGTAGTATTTTGTTACTGGACTCCTTTAAATTTTTGATCGCAATTTGAGAAGGACCAAAAACATCTCCGCTTTGATTGGCTTTAAGAGCGAGCTTACATTCAATTATGGAAATATGACTTGCATTAACCTGTGAATTATCCTTTGAAGTAATTCCAATAGCTGATCCGTTAATGGTTGTATTAGTCACAATAAATTCGGACTTACATTTTGCAAGAATGGCAGATGATTTGATACCATTAAAATTTATATTTGATGCACGAACAACCGAACCTGTTGCTTCGATACCATCATCTGCGATATTTGAAAAACTACAATCGTTTAAGAAAGCCTTTGAATAATACAAGACAAGTGCATCTTCCTTTGTTTTGCCAAACGATGTGTTGCTTATTGTTAAAATGCCTCTTATCATACGCACATCGTTCCAGTTATTTTCATAAAATGAGCAGTTGCTTATTTTTAAAGTAGATTCATATGCGCAAATTGCCGCGCTGTTTTCAAACAAAGGCTGTCCTTGGCCTATATTATGCGCTACAACATAGGTAAAAACCGATGGCTTTGTTGTATTCAAAAGAGCAATTCCACCTGCTGTGCCATCACTCGATAACAAAGTCACAGGATTTTCTTCGGTACCATTCACAATAAATTGCGATCGTGAAATAATTCGGGCGGACTTAGTAAAGTCAATTGTGGTGCCGGCTTTAATAAATACAGAATATCCGCTAGGAATTACAATACTTTTACTCAAGGTGATCTTGCCGGTTTTGAATTCAATAACCTGCTTTATCGAATTTTTTTCAATGCAATCCAACTCCCCTAGATCTGTAAATTTTTCCACCAATGGTTTATTCATGTCACCATTTTGAACAAAATCGCTGGTACTAATTGGAATAACATCGATCGTCTTAGGTTTATAATGCTCGAGCCCCAAGGTGTTATATGTCAATTTCAATTTCGTTTTAGCGTTGATGTTTAATTGCTTTGGCAATGGTAATTTTATGCGCTGATAGTTTAACACACCTCTAATTTGTTTAGATGCTATTAGAGAATATTTATATTGGGGAACTACAACAGATGTATCAATTGAAAGAGAAAACAGCATACAAGGTAAGGCATCAATGCCGGCAACGCTCAATTCAATTGAATCGCCTTCCACAGCATTAACATACGCATGAATTGCCTGTGCCGGTTGAATAATCGTTTGAATGAGTTTGATGTTTTCATAATATGGATCGGGTGTGTAATCTTTATACGCATAATCGGTATAAACAATAGCCAGTTTTTTTTGAAGTTCCTTATCGATCTTTTTGAGAAATTTTTTAAGCCATTTGCCGGAGCCTATTCGAATGAGTTGTTTCATATACTCCCTATAAAAACGGGGGTCGCTGAATAATTTTTCGTGATAGGTGGCAATGTCCTCATTTGATGCGAGCGTAAAATTGTTTGAGCCGCAAATAGCAAACGTTGGTTGAACACCAAAACTTTCGTACGCTACTGGTTCAATTTTATTTGTTTCGGAATTATAATAATATTTTACATCGCTCCAATCCAAACTTCGGTGACCGCCCACTACATCAATAATGGCATGAAAAGCCGCCAATTTTTTAATATCAAATACATCAGACGTTTTTAAGTTACCATTTCGGAATTGCTCCATTAAAGATGCGGCTTTTTGATAACCGTTTAAAATAACTGAATCCTTATATGCGCTTTTATCATCGTACGCTTCAAAAAAAGTTGAATTAAATGTAGCGAAATCCATTTTATAACTTAACCTTTCGCTTTCGGCAATACGTGCCTGCCAATACATGTCGGGATTAAAGCGCAATAAAGGACCTTTAGGGCGTTCATTGCGGTCAACCAATTCCTGCGCAAAATGTTCCTCAACCGCATAAATCCCCCAATCCTCTCCGTTAACCTTTACTTTAATGAAATCATAATTCAAGGCAATGATCCCTTCCTCTTTCATCATTTCATGATAGATCCATTCGTAAATATAATTTCGGGTTCCCGGATGTTGAATTGAAAATACTTTCATACCCATAAAAGCATTGCCTCCTTTGGTTTTGATACGGAACGACCATTTTTTGTTTTGCAAATGATCGGTCATGTGTCCTTTGAGACGCAGTTCGGCTTTTATTTTTTTGCCTTTGTGTTTTAGTTTAGCGTCAACGTAGGTGTTTCCTTCCTTTACAAGCATTCCGCGTTCAATAGCAGTGTTACGTTCGGCTTCCAGTTTTTCAAAATCGCTTGGGTCGATCTTTATTTCCAATGTTTCGAATTTTGCATCAGAAGCAAGACTCTTATTGGAAAAATAGCTGGAAATAAAATGACCGAGATTTCGGTAGCCGTGTTTTTTAACGTAGCTGTTTGCCACAAAAAGCCCTGTGGCGATGATCACGCTCAGGAAAAGCAATACATAGATCCACTTTTTTCTCTTGCCCATTTAAGTCAGGTTTACAGATTGAATCGTTTTATCTTCTTGTGCAAGATCATGTATTTCTTCTGGAACAAATTCATCTTCATAAATTAAAGTTAAACTTAAAAACAATACAATGGTGAACGGATTTAATGAACCCGCGATCCAACTTTCATAAGTAATTGAAAACAATACAGAATAAAAAAATGGGATGGCCAGTTTGCTCTTTTTAACTCCCTTAATGAACGCTAAAAATAATCCACGGACGTAAAGTATAACGCCAATAATACCCGTATCAAACCATAAGGTGAGGTACGAATTGTGAACCCCACCCTGATGGCCCAGTTTTGTTAGAATGCCGTAATGTTGGCGCATAATAAACTCATCGTTACCCAATCCCCCACCAAAATAATAAAAATTTTGGATTTTTTCCCAGGCAAAACCCCAAGCAATAAATCTTCCGGAGCCTTCTTCAAGTGTGTTTATGCGAAAATAATCCTGAAGGCCACCGTAAGTGATCAAATTAATTGCATTGGCCAGTAAATATTCATACGAGAAGATTATTCCCACTAAAAGTATTAATCCCAGGAAAGGGGATCTGTTTTGGATACGCGCAAAGAATAAGAGAATAAAAATACTGAAAAAAGCCGTTCTTGATCCACATAAAAACAAAGCAAGACCAATAACAACAAATATGAAACGCTTTTCATTAAGAGAAAAAAGCTTTGGAAAAAAAGAGGTAACGATCGAATAGAAAGAAGCAAATAAAAATAAAAAGATCCCCAAACCGTTTGGATTACCGAACATACCTCTCATCCGATTACCTTGAATATAAGCAAAGTCAAAACTAATGAATTTTACAAAATAACCAATAACTATAATTAAAACAAAAAAGTTAATGAGGTCCTTTAAAAATTCAGCCCCATGTTGCCGATATAAACACTTCACATAATTTGGAATGGTAATCAATAACAATAAATATGAAAGCGTTTTTTGAATGCCAACATCGACCTTTCCCGAAAACTGAAGCGCGAATACGGCAATTATCAAAAAAGGGATGAATAAATTAAACAAAGAGCTAAATGGTTCAAAGTCCTTCTTATTCATGATAAGTGTAACGCCCATAAAGACCATGTATACGTTCTTAAATGACTTTGCAAAAAACAAGCCTTCGTCCAAATTATCTGACAAGAGAAGTATATAGAAAAAACCGAAAAAAAGCGCAAGATAATTTTTACTGAAAACGAAAAGTACAATGGAGATACCAACTATCGAATAAGCCACAACAGTTCCGCCATAAAAGGGCACAACTGTCCAAATAATTAATAGTATGAGCAGTTGTATATAGTTACGAATAAAAGAAATCATTTATCCAAATAATATTTAATTTGATCGTTCACGATACTCCTGCGCTTCAAAATAAAATGTTTAAAGTGATCAAGATTTTTCTTCCACTCACCCATCGACTCAGGCTTTCGCCATCTTCTAACCTGTTCTTCCATTTCGGGTTTAAAAGAATTATAATAGCGTTCCAGTTGCTTGAGCTGTACACCAACATCAAACCATTCGAAGATCATTTGATCAAACGAATCCTTCAATAATTTTCTGAAGTCTGCGCTTTTCATACATGCTTGAAAAATTATTCCCATTGAACCATGTGCTCTCAATAAAAATGCAAAAAGATCAGCTTTATAGGCTGACTTTCCTGAATAGGCGTAACTGCAATCAAGATCCCTTATAGCCCATCTCCATTTTTTTTCGCTCTCATCCTCAAATCTGTAAGTTTTAACGTTTAAATTTGGCCAATCAACATTTACAATAAAAATTTGCGTTGCAAGATAGACGGCTAAATTTTTTACATCGACCATACTGCAAAATTTCATGTAATTGTTGCTTTGCGAAAAATCAGAACTTGAACAAAAGTTAACTAATTGCTTAAACTCGATCTTAGCAGTTATGTCCCCATACTCCAACTCATCGCCTTCAAGCAACGAAATATTTTTCTTTTTTTTATTGTATTTTATGGCTAAATAATCCTCATCTAATTTATCGCATAGATCATACAGTCCCCAATATAAACCATTAATATAAACCTTTACCGGTAAATGCGATTGCCTGTCTATAGCCTCAAAAGGAATAAGCGACTGAATAAAAGAATCGGTGAACATACATTTTCCCCAATCGTTTCCACCGTTTCTTAATAAAATTGCCTTCCTTTTTTCAATTGCCGTTTCGTTGAAAAAAGTATAATTAAATCCATTTTTCTTATCCTTTTTTTGTGCTATCAATTTGAATGATTTTTGTGAAAACCCCCTCGTAGCATTTCCGTTGATCCTGATCTTGCAATCGGATGTAAAGGCATTGAAAGATGTTGCGGGTAAAAGCTGGAAAACGGCTTTATGTTCCCACTCTTTGCCCCTTCCGTTCCAGTTAGCGGCATTTAGCCACCATCCGCTTCCCTCCCTTGATCGGTTTGCTTCCAAAAGTTGTGTCACTCCTGTTGTATAAATACCCTTTTCAAATCCGAATAAGGATTCGGGGTCTAATAAAACAGAAACCACAGGCATTTTTTCGGATGGGCGTATCTCAGTTATATATTGCCATTCTCCTGCATCACCCTCATCGGTTGAAATAAATCTAACACCGTATACAAACAAATTTTTTAAATTGCCAATAGTCGGTTTCCATTTAGGGGATGTTTGT
>JAYUZA010000317.1:0-2079 GCA_043752145.1 Flavobacteriales bacterium | reverse complement strand
AAACGAGTTTATAACAAGTATAAGGAATAAAAGAAAGTATGGCAACAGAAAACAAACATGGTCATGAAGAGGAGGGGCACGGTCACGATGCTCACCATCACCATAAGGAACATTTCATAACAAAGTACATTTTCAGCCAGGATCATAAAATGATCTCTAAGCAGTTTTTAATGACTGCTATTATCATGGGTGTTGTAGCGATGATGATGTCAATTTTCTTCCGCTTGCAATTAGCATGGCCCGGTGAAAAATTCGGAATTTTAAATACCTTCTTAGGTGACAAATGGGCACCCGATGGAATTTTAAATCGCGATATGTACCTTGGTTTAATTACCATTCACGGAACCATCATGGTGTTCTTCCTTTTAACAGGTGGATTGAGCGGTACGTTCAGTAACTTATTAATTCCACTTCAATTAGGTGCACGTGATATGGCAACAGGTTTCCTAAACATGTTCTCGTATTGGTTCTTCTTCCTTTCAAGTTTATTGATGTTGTATTCTTGTTTCCTTGAGAACGGACCCGCATCAGGTGGTTGGACGATTTATCCACCACTTTCATCACGCCCCGAATTTATTCCGGGTTCAGGTGATGGTATGACGTATTGGTTAATTTCAATGGCATTATTCGTTGCATCTGCATTATTGGGTGGTTTGAATTATATCGTAACAATTTTGAACTTACGTACAAAAGGAATGAAAATGACAAGAATGCCATTGACAATTTGGGCGTTTTTTGTTACTGCAGTTCTTGGTGTACTTTCGTTCCCGGTTTTATTCTCGGCAGTATTGTTATTGATCATGGATCGAACCTTCGGCACAAGTTTCTACATGGCCGATATTTGGGCGGGTGGCGAAATGCTCGAAGCACAAGGCGGTTCACCAATTTTATACCAACATTTATTCTGGTTCTTGGGTCACCCCGAAGTTTACATCGTATTATTACCGGCACTCGGTATTTCATCTGAAATTATTTCAACCAATTCACGTAAACCAATTTTTGGTTACCGTGCAATGATCGGTTCAATTTTAGCTATTGGTTTCCTCTCATTCATTGTATGGGGGCATCACATGTTCATTACGGGTATGAACCCATTCCTGGGAGGGGTATTCGTATTTACAACGCTCTTAATTGCTATTCCTTCAGCCGTAAAAGTGTTTAACTACATTACAACACTGTGGCGCGGTAACATCGTTTACACGCCAGCTATGTTGTTCTCGATCGGATTGGTTTCAACATTTATCACAGGTGGTGTAACAGGTATTATTCTTGCCGACTCTGCTTTGGATATTCCAATTCACGATACGTATTTCGTTGTAGCTCACTTCCACATTGTAATGGGTATGAGTGCTGTGTTTGGTATGTTTGCCGGTGTGTACCATTGGTTCCCAAAAATGTTCGGCCGCATGATGAATACACGTATGGGATATGTGCATTTCTGGATCACCGCTATTTGTGCTTATGGAATTTTCTTCCCTATGCACTTCTTTGGTCTGGCAGGCGCACCCCGAAGATATTATGAGTACACCAACTTCCCAATGTTCGATCACGTAATTGATTTGAACGTTATCATTACCATATTTGCGATCATCGCTGCATGTGGCCAAGGATTCTTCTTATTCAATTTCTTCTACAGCGTTTTCCGTGGACAAAAAGCTCCGCAAAATCCGTGGAAAAGTAATACGCTTGAGTGGACAACACCCGTTGAACACATTCACGGTAACTGGCCGGGTCCAATTCCTGAAGTTCACCGCTGGCCTTACGATTATAGTAAGCCGGGTTATGATGACGACTTTGTTCCGCAAACTGTTCCGCTCAAACCGGGTGAGATCGATGGTGGAGGTGGACATTAATCCGCAAAAAAAATATTTTGAAAAGCGCCTGAATTTTTTCAGGCGCTTTTTTTGTTTTGTAGTGATACTTTCTTTTTCAAATATTTTATCTGCGCAAGGTGTCGATGATTTTACAAATTCCTTGAAAGCAAAACGCAGCTTTTATTTTACATGGGATTCAAAAGCGACATTTATTTCTAATGAATACGCACAGGTAAAAAGCGTAAAACTGGGCTTCGATTTGGGT
>JAYUZA010000316.1:0-2086 GCA_043752145.1 Flavobacteriales bacterium | reverse complement strand
TTTCAATATGTCCTTGTTTGGTTTCCTCTCCATATAAACCTTGAAGTATTCTATTGTGAAGTTGATTTGATCTAACGTTGTTTGACTTTGACATTGTTTGATGGTTTTAAAATAGACTTAATTTCTTAATTAGGGTTTTAGCCTGATCTAATGCAGTTAATAAGCGGAAGTGTGAAAACTACTTCGTGATCAAAGCAGGTCGCTGTGTCACTTCATGATAACAAACAGCTCCTTCGCCAAAATAATGAAATACCATACTTTTACGTGTTTTGGTTTTATCCAAATGTGGTTCGCCTCCATGTAGCAGATTCGCGTGCCAAATAAAAATATCACCCTTCTTCGCTCTGAAAATGGTTTTTTCCTGTTTGTGTTCTACGATTTTTTCTTCTATCATGTTTTCGTAATCGTAATAGGATTTTTTGCCCAACATGAACCTTGTACCTTCATTCCCGAAATCTGGATTCATATAATATGGTAACTGGTGACTTCCTTCGTAATAATGCAAGGCACCATTGGTTTCATCAATATCTTCCAAAGCGACCCAAATGGCCACGAGATTTCCCAAGGGGAATGAACTCATATGAATACTGTCGGAATGTGTTTTTTGTTCGCTTCCTTTCAAGAAATTAATGCTTTGAAAAAGCACGGCCTCTTTTTGAAGCAATAATTTTAAGATCCCTTTTAATTTCGGGTCTTCGCCTATCGACTTTAAAAAAGCAGAACTGTGAATGGCAAACATGATCTTACCACCGTAACGTATATATGCTTTATCTTTTTTAATTAATTCGGCAACTTCGTTGTTTATTTTATCTACTGTTTCATTGTTAAAGTACTTGTCCAAAACAGCGTATCCTTTATCCGACCAATTAAGCAAAACATCCTGCGTTTTTTGGTCAAGTGTCTTAAAAAACAAATCACCCGAAATAATTTCATTGAACTTATATTTATTCAGTGAAAGATCGTCAGCAACATTTTTTGGAAAATCGGTTGAGTTTATAGACGAATAATAGCGTTTTTTAATGCCATATTTTTTAAAAGCCGCTTCGTTATGAATGAGCTTTTTTTTCTGAAAAAGATTGTAAATTTTGTATGAGAGTTTAAATCGCTTGATCATACCAACTCGATTTAAGCAACCTTTAAATGCGAAATTTTGGAGCGGTTAAACTTATCGGTCGCATAGGTATAATCAACCTTTAATTCTTTTACTTTTCCCTCTGAAGGAATATCGAACATAGCGTCTGATAAAACCGCTTCGCAGATACTACGTAAACCACGTGCGCCCAATTTATATGTCAATGTTTTTTCAACAATAAAATCAATGGCTTCCTTGGTGAAGGTTAACTTAACACCATCCATTTCAAATAATTTTACATACTGACGGATCAAAGCGTTTTTTGGTTCAGTTAATATTCTGCGTAATGTAGCTTCATCCAAAACATCCAAATAGGTTAACACCGGGAAACGACCAATTAACTCGGGAATTAAACCAAAACTGCGGATATCAGTTGGCGTTATCAATTGTAAAATGTTGTCTTTATCGTTTTGAAAATCACCTGCAGCATTCGAAAATCCGATGGTATTTGTATTGACTCTTCGTGCAATTATTTTTTGAATACCATCAAAAGCACCACCACAAACAAAAAGAATGTTTTTAGTATTTACCTGGATCATTTTTTGGTCGGGATGTTTACGTCCGCCTTGTGGTGGAACATTTACAATACTTCCTTCCAGTAATTTTAATAAAGCTTGTTGTACGCCTTCGCCACTTACATCGCGTGTAAGTGAAGGGTTATCGCTCTTGCGTGCAATTTTATCCACTTCATCAATAAAAACAATGCCTTGTTCGGCAGCTTCAACATTAAAATCGGCAGCTTGTAACAAACGACTTAAAATTGACTCTACATCTTCACCAACATAACCGGCTTCGGTCAACACGGTAGCATCGGCAATGCAAAAGGGAACGTTTAATAAGCGTGCAATGGTTTTTGCTAATAAGGTTTTACCTGTACCGGTTTCGCCAACCATGATGACATTTGATTTTTCGATCTCAATATCTTCCTCAACCTTTTGGTTTAATCGCTTGTAA
>JAYUZA010000315.1:0-13470 GCA_043752145.1 Flavobacteriales bacterium | reverse complement strand
TACTTACCGGTAACCTGTCACTTAACCTGTCCTGTTACCGATTTTGCCTCTAAAACAACCAGTTCAAACACCAATTTTAACTCACAACGATTTTCCGATTTCCCAACCGTTGTAAGTGCATTAGAAGCCAAAACAATTCAGGCAACGTTCATGAATGTTCCATTGGCAATGAAAATGCGTGAGGATGGCGCACCGGTAAAAATTTGTTATTTGGGTCACCGCGATGGTTCTGAAATTATTATTGGCATAAACAACAAAGCAAAAAATTTGCGCGATCTTAAAGGACAAACTATCGCATTTCCGAGTCCGTATAGCAACCAGCGTTTGGTGTTTTCAAAATTAATGGAAGATCAAGGAATGAATGAAGGCGACATCAACATGGTTATTTTGCCTCCGCCCGACATGCCAACATCTTTAGCTTCGGGAGCAATTGATGGATATTTTGTTGCCGAACCTATGTGTGCAAAATCGGAAATGGAAGGTATTGGAAGAGTCTTGTACATGTCGCGCGATATTTGGCCCAATTTTATTTCATGTTGTTTGGTGGTGCATGAAGATCTTATAAAGGAAAACCCTGAAGTAGTGCGCGATCTTATTCGTGGAATTGCCGAATCGGGAAAATGGGTAGAAACCCATAGAGCAGAAGCTGCTGAATTGGTCTCACCGTATTATCGTCAGGAAAAAAAAATATTAAATTATGTTTTAACCACCACGCCCCATCGCGTTAGTTACATAAACCTTACACCAACAACAGAGGAATTGCAAAAGATCCATGATATGGCTGTAAAAATGGGCATCCTAAAAAAGGAAATGAATATGACGGAGCTCGTGGATAATACATTTGTACCCGATCTAATAGGTGATGTGCCGATTGATATTAAGAAGAAGGTGAAGAAGTAATCTCGTATTTTTATTTCAAGCGGAGACGCAGAACTTCTTTTTTACCACAAACGCATTAGCGTCAACGACCCCTATAAATTATAAAGGAGCTAAGAAGAGGGGTTCTCGCAGACCCCACCTCACAACTAATCACTAAGGACTAACAGCCATCATGAACCAATCCCCCTGTGACCTGTACAGGTTTAAGATAGCGCCTGTAACTTTTAACCGTTGCAGCGTTATTGATTAAAACCAACCGATTATGAAGACATGTGCTGCTATCTTATTGTTGACTATTTGTTTTAGTCAATCATTGTTCTCCCAAAAATATATTGTGATGTCGGGAACAATTAAACATATTCCCGTTTCGCAGTTTCCCTGGAACAACCGCGATAATACAATGGGTGAAAAACAATTGGCATTGGCAGATAGTTTGTACACCATGCTTGCTTCAGGCGAAGCCATTCGTTTAAGCATGTTGGATGAAAGTGAAAAAGACTTCACCCCAAAAGAAATAGCACAATTAACATACGCAAGAGCCGAAGCCTTTATTCGTTTTTGTTTATCCAAACACATTCCACAAAACGATTTTTATGCCGAAATAGTTCCGTATGATATGCCCAATACCATTCGTACATCAGAATTGGAAAATCGCACCTATAAAACATTCATGTCAAACAACGCGCGCACCTATTTCGTATTTAGTCGCCCGGCTGCGGTGGCAACAACAAAACCAAGTGTGAATTTTGATGAAGATTTTTCGAAAGGAATGGAAAGTTTTTCGATGTACCACGATCGAAATATTTACGCGTATTTAAATTCAGGAACAACGGTATTTATTCCCGAAGGCAGTTTACAATTTGCCAATGGTCAGCGACCGACCTGCGAAAAAATCGACCTGCACATTACCGAGTATTTGGAAATGGATGCTATGGTAATGAAATCGATGACCACTTCGAGCAATGGAAAAAAATTGCAAACCGCAGGCATGTGGCATATCGATGCTTCGTGCGGAGGTCAGCCCCTTTACATTAAACCCGGCAAAAAATATCATATTTACGTTGATCTGCGCGGAAGTGATGTAAAAAATATGCGTGTATTTACAGGAAGCAAAAAAAACGGAGTACTGGAATGGAATGAAGAGACCGACAGTAAAGTTTATAAACCGGGTGAAAGCGTTGTAGAAAAAGAAGAATCGGAAGCAGAGGCTGAGGAAGACGATACGACTTTTTTATACGAGACCGAAGACTCAAATGTAATTGATCGCGTTTACTCTACTTCGGGATTGGGTGTGGTAGGTTACGAAGCCCCTGTAACCTATCAATATGATCTTGCATTGAATGATTTTGGATGGATCAATTGCGATGCGTTTGATGAAAGCAAAGGACTAACCAATTTAATTGTCAATGGCGACCTGCAGGGATATGAAGTGATGTTGGTTTATGCCAAACGCAAATCAATTTTACCGGGCTATTTATGCGATGATGGAAGATCGGTGAAATTTGAAAATATTGCTACGGATGAAGTGGCTATGTTGGTAGCCTTTAAAAAGACCGATACAAAGGGAACAATTTTAAAGGAAACAAAGATCATTGATCCCTCCATTACAACAAGCATTCATTTGAAGACCGAGGAATCGACAATAGCATTACTGCAGAAGCAGCTCAAAGGAATTTTATCAGATTATTAATAGGAATTTGTTTTGAGACTGAACTCCGACCGATATTAAAAAAAATTGCCACGACATTTATATCGTGGCAATAAGAATAAAATTTATATGGGCTTTAGCCCAACTATTGTCTAAGATTATTTCCCCATCAACATTACTTTACCGTTGCAAATACTTTCGTTAGTTCTTACAACGTAAAAATATGTTCCGTTCGGCATTTTTGTACCTGCACTTGATTTGCCATCCCAAACTACTTCGTGTCGGCCGGTTAATTCGTAACTGTTTTGAAGGGTGCGAATGCACTTTCCAGTAACAGTATAAATACTAACGGTAACAACCGAAGCATCCGGAAGCTCGTAACCAATGTTCACATTTTGATTGAAAGGGTTTGGATAAGCGTAAGTGTTCAACACGTTATTTTGTGGCACCGAAATTTCATGTGTAGAATTAATCAAAGGATCCAGGGCTAAAATTGAATCAACATTAATGAATTCATCACCCGGTTGGTAATACATCCACTGGAACGAGTCAAACAACATTTCATCGTTACTGCTGGTACCTGCCGTAACGTTTACCGGTGGACTGCTTGGATTAAAGGGATTTGCCGAAGTATTATCGTAAACATGGGTAGCTTTTAATTTATAGCCGGTTGGCACCTTCACCATATTTTTAAATGTATAATAACCCTGCCAGTTAAAATCCCATGCATTAATGTTTATCAAAGGAATGGTATCAGTAGGGGTATACGCATAATTTATCATAGATGTAGCGATCTTATGCGAGTGTGGAAATGTTGCAAAGATCGACATATCGAATCCCAAAGTACCTGCGCCCCCAGGATACATGGCACTATATGTTTGAACAGTGTTTGCAGGAATATTTAAAAACCAGTTTTGTAAAGGCGTTGTAACATTAACAGGTCTGATACCTGTTTCACCCGGAGGATAAAAGAACAATCGGATCTTTGTGCTGTCAAGTTGACCATCAGAACCCATTGGATAATGCAATTGAAGAATAATTTTTGAGCCGGCCTTTATTCTTATTCCCATTTTTAAAGCTGTTGAATTTGGAAATACTGTTGGAGGTGCTCCCGGAGCATAACCTCCCAAACTAAAGTCACCGGCTGAAGTATAACAATTACCAACAAGGTCATCGGTGGAAGTTCCCATAGTATCAACATCAACAATTACGTGATGTACGATTTGATGATTTCCCGCTACTACTTCATAGGCTCTTACATATCTATCTGTCGCTAGTCCGGTTGGCAATGAAAAACAAACGTAACTGTCATCGGTAACTGCGTTACTGGTGAATGTTGGAATTTGAAGCTCCAGGTCAGGTGTGCCGTATAAGTGATAATCAGAATACATTGGAGGAGCAGGAGCTAATGTAGTGTCTCCGGGCAAAGAACCCGCGCTTATCCAGTTTAAAATTGCCGCACGGTTGGCCGCACTTATCAAATGCTCGTTTGTAAAACGACTATAGGTTGTATCGGGCAACCAGGGCGGCATATAGCCGCTTGTTAAATGTGTTTGAATATTTGAAGCATTGGCCAATACATCGCTGTATGTTAACAGTGATGGACCATGGCTATTGGTATTATGGCATTTGCCGCAACTATTATGAAAAATGCCGGCAACATCACTGTAAACAGGTTGTGCAAAGGATGCTTTAGAGGCAAAAAGAATAACAAGCGAGAGTAATAGTTTTTTCATAAGAGGGTTATTTTCGACTCAAATTTATGAAAAAATGCCAAGTAAACACGACCATAGGTGTAATAATCGCGCCTTTTAACATTGAAAAAGGGTGATTAGGATAATAATAGCCCTATTGAAGCCTGAAAATTAATAATTCTCTATTTTTACACGCTTTAATTCCCTTTTTGTAACGCTTAGTAAGATCATGAAATTCAACGTCTTTTTAAATACTATGTTTATTTTTCTTGTCACAGGGGCTAATAGCTATGGCAAGCCGAATAATGCAAAACTTGATCTAAAGAATTGGAATGTTAAGAAAAAGTCAATTTTAACCATTGATTGTAAATGGGAGTTTTATTGGAATAAATTTTTAACTCCTGTTGACTTTAAAAGAGATACAACATTAACCCCCGACTTAATTTTAAAACCATCGTCATGGGACGATGTTAAGCTCGATAAGAAATCCATAGGCAATAAAGGCTTTGCCACATATCGTTTAACCTTAACTAATCTTCCGCAGACCGATCTGTTGCTGGATGCCTATAGTATTCAAACAGCTTATCGAATCTATTTGAACGATAAACTAATGGTTGAAGTTGGAAAACCGGGAAAAACGAAGGAATTAACACAACCGGCCAACCGCGATGTTCAGGTAAGCATCCCGCAAAACGCCAATGCAATTGAACTAATTGTTCATGTAGCAAATTTTCATCACCGTAAAGGAGGATTTGTACACCCGTTTGAAATAGGCACTTTTGAAGCCATGAGTAAACAACGAATGTTATTTTATAACCTTGATTTTATTGAATCATCGGCTTTGGCTATTTTAGGCTTGTTCTTGCTGGCACTTTTTATTTTTAGGCGAAAAGATTTCTCGATCTTGTATTTCTCCTTGTTTTGCATTACGCTTTGTTTTCGTCCCGTTATTTCGGTAAATTATTTACTGGGTGCTTTGTTTCCCGAGATGAATTGGTCGGTGATGATAAAAATGGAATATTTATCTGTCATGTTTCCCTGCTTATTCATGTTACTTTTTATCAGGGAATTATTTCCGCAGCAGTTGCATAAAATGTTCGTCAAGGTTTTGGGTCTTATTTTGATAATTAAAATAACTGTGGTCCTGTTTTTTCCACCGGTCATTTTTTCCTGGTTGATATTGCCGCTTTTATTCATTATTCCGTTAGGAGTTCTGGTATTTGCTATGACCATAATTAAGGCTGTTTGGGCTAAAGTAGAAGGGGCTAATTATGCGGGACTGGGAATAATTGTATTAATGTGCAGCCTAATGCTCAAAGTAATGGCCTATTCAAGTATTATTTCACCAGTATATGTATTAATTACGGTAATGGATATTGCCTTTATTTTCATGATGTCGTTGATCTTAGGCTCGCGTTTCTCGCTCCAATTTGTGAGGGTCGAGGCGCTGCAAAAAGAAACCCAAATGCAAGCCCATGAAATTGAACGAAAGAAGGAATTGGTGGAGAAAAAAAACAAAGAAATATTGGACAGTATTCAATATGCGAAAAGGATCCAGCAAGCTTTACTTCCTTCTGAGAAATACATCGAACGCAATTTAAAAAAGAAGCTATAATTTTTGTAGTAAATCGCTGTATTTCGTGAATAAAATGCCATTAGCACAAACCTCAGGATAAATATGTATATTTGAAATGATCAACAATATATGTTTATGAAATCAAAACTACTTCTTTCGCTCGCAATTTCTACCACTTGTTCGTTTGTGAACGCACAAACAAAAGCCGATAAATGGTATTTCGGCACTTACGCTTACGTTGATTTTTCAACCGGAGCACCAGTCGTTGGTATGGGACCTATGACCACTACCGAAGGAACTACATCGGTATCAACAGCAGCCGGCAATTTATTGTTCTATACCAATGGAAGTGATGTATATGATAATACAAATAGCATTATGACCAATGGTACGGGTTTAATGGGCGATATTTCTACAACACAATGTTTAATTGTTCCTTCACCGTCTACGGTAACGCAATATTATATTTTTACCAATGCGCCTGATGGTGGTGGAAACGGATTCAGGTATTCAATTGTTGATATGACATTGAACGGAGGTCTTGGAGATGTTACCGCCACAAAAAATGTGTTATTGACGGATAGTACTACCGAAAAAGTTGCCGCTATTAAGGATGATTTAGGAACAGGTTATTGGATAGTGATGCATAAATGGGGAAACAATATGTTTTTTGCCTACCATTTAACAAGCGGTGGTTTATCAGCACCTGTTGCAAGCATTATTGGAACCGTGCATAATACATCGGTAATTCAAAACACATACGGACAAATGAAATTCAATATGTGTGGCGATAAACTGGCACTTGCCATCGGCTATCAGCACATTGTTGAGGTTTTTGATTTCGATCAAACCACAGGCAATATTTCAAATCCGTTAACGATCGATATGGGGGATAATGTTTATGGAGTCGAATTTTCAAAAAATTCCGATCTGTTGTACGTAAGCTGTTACGATGTTTCATGCAAACTTGCTCAATTCAATATTTCATTGGCAACAACGCCTTTAATTTTAGCTTCTAAAACACCCTTGAGCGCAACCGATAACTTGTATGCTTTACAGTTCGCCCCCGATGGAAAAATTTATGTGGCGCGTTCGTTCGGCACCCCATTTTTAGGTGTTATAAATTCACCCGAAACACCTGGAGCAGCATGTAATTATTCTGATACAGGCGTGGACCTTGATCCAACCTTCAGTGGAGTTAACGGAGCTTTGGGCTTACCTTCTTTTAGCCAGGATTTTTTAAAAGTGAATGTAATTTGTACACCACCATCGGCAATAAATAAAAATGATGAAACAAAGGTTGATCCGATATTTCCAAATCCGTCAAACGATGGTTTCAGTATCGATCTTTCGAACGTAAACGGGTCAGCTCAAATTTTTGTTTACGATGCTTCGGGAAAAATGGTTGAAACCATTACAAGCACGAATACGGTTGTTCAATTCGGAAAAAACTATGTTAGAGGGATCTATTTTGTTCGAATAAATGTTGGTGATTCGCAAAATGCATATAAGCTCGTGAAGGAGTAAATATTAACTCGTTTATTCTCAGAGTTTACACATCATGTTATGTCAATTCGAACAGGTTTATTTTTATTCCTTTCACATTATTATATTAAGTAAATTGCAATGCTGAAGTTGAATTAAATTCATTCAGTGTTTCCCGACTCATAAAAATAATTTTAATTATCCCGGTATGAAAATTCTTATCCTTTGTGTGTTCGTAAATCTTATTTTTTTTCAATTAAAAGCGCAAATAACGTTTCAAAAAAATTTACCGGGAGGCGGAAGTTATGCGTGTAAGCAAACTCCTGATACTGGATATATTGTTGGAACAGGAAACACACTTGTAAAGACAGATAAGTATGGTGATACACTGTGGACAAAGAGTTTAACAGCACCATTTATACTGACCGCAACTCAATCGCTTGCACTAACCTGGGACGGAGGTTATATCGTAACCGGTTATACCAGTACAATTGGCTGGGCTGGTTTTGTTGTAAGAACCAACTCGCTTGGAGACACGTTATGGACAAAGAAATATGAATATACCACGCATTGTTTTCCGCACAGCATTATTCAAACTTCCGACAGCGCATTTTTGGTCGGTGGTCGTATGGAAAATTACAGTGCGGGAACTTACGGGTCGGCTTTATTAATGAAACTTGATAATAATGGAGATACTTTATGGTATAAAATAATGGATTGGACTGAAAGTTCAGATGCAATTTATTCAATGCAGGAGACATCAGATGGTGGATTTATTCTTTCGGGAAATGGAAATAACGGATTCTTTTTAATTAAAGTAAATTCCTCAGGAGCCATTTTATGGAGAAAAAATTTCCCTGACCTTTCAGGCGTTAATATGGCTAGTTCGGTTTGGCAAACATTTGATGGTGGATTTATCGCAACAGGCGAAACATGGAATTTAGGAATGGGTGGAAGCGATGTGTTTTTATTGAAAACAAATTCTACCGGTATTACATCATGGATAAAAACATTTGGTTTAGGAGCAAACGAAGGCGGGAAGAGCGTACAACAATGTTCCGACAGCGGGTTTATTTGTACGGGCTATACATCAGTTAATGGATATCCTGCTTCGCCAGATGTTTTTTTATTAAAAACCGATATCAGCGGGAATACCGAATGGGAAAAAACATTTGGAAAAGAACTCGGAGATTATTCAACTTCGGTTGCACAAACATTTGACGGAGGATTTATTATTGGAGGGACTATGTCAAGCGCGGTTCCAAATAAAACATATTTAATTAAAACCGGAATTGACGGAAGTCTGGATGGAGTTGACATTGGAGCCTGTGAAATTGATTCTATTCCATTTATTCAATGTGCGGGTGCATATTCACCGCATGCAAGCGTTATTAATTACTCAAGAGACACCTTACACAAGGCATTCATATGTTATAAGGTCGATACTTTCCCAATTGATACAACGGTATGGACAGGAGTCTTATTACCCTTAGACACGCTTTTAATTTCACTTCCGGGTTTTACAGTTCCTGTGGGGGATCATACCATCAAAATATTTACATTCTATCCGAACGATACAATTGATTACAGTACCTGTAACGATACATCGCGATATAATTTTGTAAGAATTGACAATTCATTGATGGATACAATTCTATCGGAAGGATTTGAGTTCGGAGGGTTTCCTTCCGATTGGGTTACAGAGAATGTGGGAAATAATCCAAACTACTGGTTAACATGCGGCATAGGTGGATTTGGAACGAGCAGTAAGAGTGCTTTGATCCAAAATTACAATCACACACAAATCGGATGGGTTGATAATTTTTTTCCTTCTATTATTGATCTTAGTTCTGCAATAACTCCGTTAGCACTTATGTTTGATGTTGCACATGCAATGAAGTACGGAACGGAAAATAACCGGCTTCAGGTTTTTGCTTCGGTCGATTGTGGTGTAACATGGAACAGCTTATATAATAAGGACGGCTTAACCTTGAGTACTGCACCTGCCACAACAGGTATGTTCGTGCCAAATCCATCTCAGTGGCGATTAGAAAATGTAAACATGGATGCTTATGCTGGAGAACCTGAAGTTTTATTTAAGTTTCAAACAGTTGGCGATGGAGGAAATGACCTTTACATTGACAATATAAATCTTATTTCAGGAGTATCGATAAGTGACGATCTTTTGACCGGCACAAACATCAATATATATCCGAATCCATCAGCAAATGATTTCAGTATTGATCTGATAAATACAGATCAGCCGGTACAAATTTTTGTTTACGATGCTTCGGGAAAAACTATTGAAGCAATTACAAGCACCAATACACTTGTTCAGTTCGGAAAAAACTATATTCAAGGGATCTATTTTGTCAATGTAATTGTTGGTAACGATCAACAAGGACAAAAAATCGTAAAAATGTAATTTATTTTCCTGAGAAAAAATATTCGTGAACAAGTTCGTTCAGCAAATACCTTTTTTCCTTATAGAGTCCTGTAATAAAAGCATCGTTGATGCCTGCCGCGTAAATTTCGGTCCTGAATTGCTCGGCATCTTCCAGTGTTTTAAATTCACCAATTACAAAACGTGTAATTCCATCATCTAACTTTTGTTTTTTGATCTTACCAACGTTTAGTAATTTACTGTAGTCAAATTTATCACCCAAATTGAAAGCGGCAATTTGTATGGTATAGGTTAAATACGGACTTTCATAATCGCCATACACGGCCAATATCTCATTGAAGCGGTATTGCTCTTTGCCCAGGTTTGCTTTTACTTCGGCACTTTGCACCGAGTCGGCTTTTCTACGCAATTTTGCAAAATATTCGGGTGTATAAAAGTCAACATCAATGGTCGTTTCAAAGTATCCGGTAACACTATCGGTATTTAAAATGCGCGTTTGTTTTTCAAATTTATCTAATCCGAATTCCAAACTATATTGATGACCTTTAGGTACCGAAACCAGATAGGAACCGGTTGCCGAATTGGTCATGTATGAACCTTGAACTTTAATTTTTGTTGTGTTCATTAAATTAACGTTTGCCTGAATGGGTTGATCGTCCAGCGTAACCTGGCCTTTTACCAATACAAGTGTAACTTCATCGCCCACATAGCCCGGCTCAACAATATAAATATCCTGCATACCGTATCCACGCGATTTTCCTGACGAATAATAACCGTGTTTACCATTGGTGGTAAGCATATAAAAAATATCGTTACCCGGAGTGTTAAGTGGAGTTCCAAGATTAACCGCTTTTGAAAAAACGGTATCGTCAGTAATAGTACTTTCAAAAATATCGTGATAACCAATGGAATTATGGCCCATTGAACTGAATATTAAGAATTCGCCACTGGGATGAATGTATGGAGCGTCTTCATCAAAAGGAGTATTAATTGAATCGCCCATGTTCTTTACATTTCCCCATGAACCATCTTCTAAAAGAGATGCGATATACAGATCTTTTCCGCCTTTTCCACTGGGCCTCTCGCTTGAGAAATAAGCTGTTTTTCCATCTGCCGAAACCGAAATACTTCCTTCCCAGCTTAGGCTGTTTACATCGCCAAAAAGACGTGTAGGTTTTCCCCAAAGGGTGCCATCAAGTTTACTTTCGTAAATGGCGCCTTCATCCAATTCGGTACTTTCAAAAATATAAAGTGTTTGTCCGTCATTTGAAAGTGATATGCAAGCTTCATTATCGCTGGTGTTAATTTCACCGGGAATTGGTTCGGGTTCTTTCCAGTTACCAAGCGAATCTTTCACACAATAAAAAATATCTTCGTAATATTCGCCAGTTGCCGATTGCGGATTAACGATCGGACTTTGTAAACCCCCCATTGATCTTTCGCCCCGATAGGTAAATATCATCATTGATTCATCGGCATTGATAAGCGGAACGTATTCGGAATTGGCCGTATTTATAGGCTTCTCTAAATTGGTAATTTTTATTTCAGAATGATATTTGGTGAATGATTTTGCGTTATTGCAATATACTATGATCTTATTGGCTTCATCGAAAAAGCGTTTCTTTTTTCCTCCCGCCACATAATTGGTTAATTCAGTAATGGCTTCATCGAACATTGAATTCAAATGCAAGGATTTTCCGTAAAAAAAAGCGTAATCGAATTTTTTAAATTTTTCGCGGTCCAAACGCTTAAAATATAAATAGGATTTTTCTATACCGTCAGATTTTACCATTAGGCAAACAGCAATTTTAAAAATTAATTCGGGCTGTTCGGCATAATTTACTTCGAGTTTTGAATATTCGATCAACGCGTTAACATAGTCTTCTTCCACAAAAAATAATTCGGCATTTTCGTAAATGTCTTTTTCAGAGTTCTTTTTTAGAAAGCCCGATTCACTTTTATCCCGTATCAACTGCGCTTGTGTTGTACAGGTTGCAATAAGCAATAAGACGGGGAGTAAAAATTTTAATATAAAATTCATCATAGGCTAACCGAATATAATATTGTCTCTACAAGTTACGAAAGGAGTTAGTGTTATGTTTTGAACAAAGTAATATGCTTGTAGTTGACGAATGTAGAACAATTGAAAGGATGTGTTTGTTACAGGGAGAGTACTTAACAAAAAGCCAACGATGATCTGAAACAGCAGGGTAACAGCCAGATAAAATCCTTATGTCGGCTTCTCGTCCATTGGTCTTTTCATTAAAAACAAACCAAGCTTGCTTTGTACTCGATATAAAACAAGGTTTAGCGATTAGCTAACGCTGATCTGGAAGGAGGAGGTAACAACCGGTGAAAATCCTTGAATCTGCTTCGCAGCTTTTGGCTTTTTTTGTTTTAAACACTCACTCAAACTGCGTTTGGTTTGTGGGTTAAAATGAGGATTAATTTTTTCGATTAGCTACGCTGATCTGAGAGAGGGGGGTAACAACCAACCAAAATCCTTGAATCTGCTTCGCAGCTTCCGGTCTTTTTTCATTTAAAACAAACTCAAGCAAGCTTGGTTTGTTTTAAATGAAAAAATCCCTTTTTTGCTTCGCAAAAAAAGGATTTTCGTTGGAGGTCCCGAGCAGATTCGAACTGCTGTAGGAGCTTTTGCAGAGCTCTGCCTAACCACTCGGCTACAGGACCAATAAGGGCTACAAAAGTATCAAATTTTAAGGAACCTAAAAAATTATTTATCCCTCAAGGGTAACCGAAACAGCCTGTAAATCACCGTTTGCCGGTGGATTCATCTTATACAGCTGTACTTTTATTTTACCGGCATCAGGATAACGCTCCCGAATTTTGGTCACAATACGCTTCACAACGGTTTCAATTAAGTTGTTACGAATGGCCATTTGCTCTTTTACAATGCGTGTTATTTCTACATAATCGACCGCATATTTTAATTCATCGGTTTCATATGCTTTGGTAAAATCGGTTTCCACATCAATGTCAAATTTGAACTGTGTGCCTATAACAGCTTCCTCGGGTAAGCACCCATGATAACCGTAAACGTTGAGATCGTGTATTGAAACTATAGCCATAATTAGTTTGCTAAATTATTCGAATCCGCATAACCAACAAAAAAAACTTTTTCCACCCCGCGGGTTACTGCCGTATACATCCACCGTATATATTCCTTCAGGTCCTGATCGGGTAAGGGCCCTCCGGCATCAATGAACACCACAGGCCATTGTCCGCCCTGCGCCTTATGGCACGTTACCGCGTATGAAAATTTAATTTGTAAAGCGTTGTAAAACGGATCGGAAAGCACTTTGAATTTTGGATGGTCAACCCCGCTTTTCATTTTTTCCATTAAAACCGATTGGTACAATTGTTTGGAACGTTCGGCACTCAATCCCGCAGTTTCTATGGAAATGGTATCCAACATGAACATGAATTCTGATTCATAATTTTCGTCCTGACCAATAATTCGTGCTTCGGCTTCGGCAAACGTAAATCCGTGTTTTTCTATGGTGTTTTTCACCCGTATTATTTCCATCGAATCGCCATTGGCTATAAAAGGCATTCCTTTAAATTGTTTGTTCCAAAAATAATTGTTACGAATGATCATCACCTGGTCACCACCATCCAAAGCATTTTCGCGGTACAACAAGCGATTTCGTATTTGATTGTTATATGCATTCGCTTTTTTATTGCTGCGCGTAATGATCAAGGCATTTTCGTGACCATAACGACCATAGGCCGTTTCTAATTCTTCGGGAAAATCGTATCCACT